>NZ_JBITIE010000015.1:0-237209 GCF_044458665.1 Streptomyces sp. NPDC050422 | reverse complement strand
GGGGGGGGGGGGGGGGGCGGGGGGCGGGGGGGGGCGGGGGGGGGGTGGGGGGGGGGGGGGGGGGGGGGGGGGGGGGGGGGCCGGGGGGGCGGGGGGGGGGGGGGGGGGGGGGGGGGGGGGGGGGGGGGGGGGGGCCCCCCCCCCCCCCCCCCCCGGCCCGCTCCAGGGCCGCGAGCAGCACCGGGACCGCGGCAGCCCCGTCCTCGGCACGGACGCTGACCCGGCGGCCGTCGACCAGCACCTCGTGCACACCGGGCAGTCCGGCGAGTGCGGCGGTGGCCGTCTCGCGGTCGCCGTCGGCGCGCAGCTCCATGTGGACGGCGTCGCCCCTCAGTTCGCCCTTGAGGTCGTCGGGGGTGCCCTCGACGACGACGCGGCCGCGGTCGACGATCGCGATGCGTTCGGCGAGCCGGTCGGCTTCCTCCAGGTAGTGCGTGGTCAGCACGATGGTCAGGCCCTCCTCGCCGGCCAGCCGGGAGATCTCCTCCCACATCGCCGTGCGGGCCTCCGGGTCGAGGCCCGTGGTCGGTTCGTCGAGGAAGAGCACCTCGGGGCGGTGGACCAGGCCGAGCGCCACGTCGAGCCGGCGCTGCATCCCGCCGGAGTACCCCTTGACCTGCCGCTTCCCGGCGTCCGCGAGGTCGAAGCGGTCCAGCAGCTCATCGGCCCGGCGCTGAACGGCGGCGCCGCGCATTCCGTACAGCCGGCCCTGGAGCACCAGGTTCTCCCGGCCGGTGGCGACGGGGTCCGCGCCGGACTTCTGGGCGACCACGCCGATGGTCCGGCGGACCCGGTCGGGGTGGCGCAGCACGTCGTGTCCGGCGACGGACGCGGTGCCGGAGTCCGGGCGGGCGAGGGTCGTGAGGATCTTGACGGTGGTGGACTTCCCGGCACCGTTGGGCCCGAGGAGCCCGAAGACGGTGCCGGGGGCGACGGTGAGGTCCATCCCGCCGAGTGCGGTGACGTCACCTGGATAGGTCTTGATCAGCTGCCGCGCCTGAACGGCGGGCGCACGGGTGCTCATGACGGAGCTCTCCTGTGGTCGGCGGGGCACCTGGGTGCCCGATGGGCCGAGCCGGTCCGCGTGAGAAGTGCCGGGCTATCCTGGGTTTGCCGCACCTCGATCGCCTGGCGTGCCTCACGGCTTGTCCGGTCCGGGGTTCGAGACCCTGGCGGGCGCTGCTCCAACAGCTCCCGCCGGGGTCTTTTCTTCTTGGTCCGTCCCTCCCGTCACACCGTGTGTTCGGGGTCGAGGACGATGTCCTGTTCGTCCAGGTCCTGCCAGTCCTGGGGCACCTCACCGGTCTCGTGGAACGCCTTCCATCCCTCGATGCCGCTGAGGGTGGATTCGGCGAGTTCCCTGCGGAAACCCCTGATCCACTCCAACTGCGCCTCGATCATGTGGAGCTGGTACTCGCTCTCCACGACGAAGACCCGGGGCAGCAGGTCGCCCAGCTGGGCGAGCACCCCCCGGAGCGCCGCGGCCCGGACGCTCTGGGCCTGCTCCCGGTCCAGCAGAAGCTCCGCCACCTCGTCCGGCGGCAGCACCGGAAGGAGCGACAGGGCGGTGTCGAAGACGGGGAACTCGTCGGCCGGCACCGCGATCAGGTCGGACAGCCAGTCCAGCATCTCGGCGCGTCCGGCCTCGGTGATGCCGTACAACGTGCGCTCCGGGCGGTTGCCCTGCCGCTGCACACCCGTGACCTCCACATAGCCGTGCTTCTCCAGGTTCTGGACCACGGTGTAGAGCGAGCCGAAGTTGATCTTGACGCTGTGCTCTTTGCCCCGTCGGCGGAGGGTCTGAGCGATCTCGTACGGATGCATGGACCGCTCCGCGAGCAGCACCATCACCGTGAGCGCCAGCGGATTGCCGAGCTTGCGCCGCTTGGCCACCACCCTCGCCACCCCTCAATTCGTCGTCGAATACTCGTTGCCGAACATATCGCGAGCGGCCGGACGCGTCAACCGCGATGTATCGCGAATCGGGAAGAACGTGGCAGGATCTCGCCCTCTGACCAATCCGCGCTGCCTCCGGCTCCGAATCACTCCCGGAGACCGATGAGCACCCTGGGAGGACGTCCGCGTGAAAGAAGCCGTGCACATCAGCGGACCGGCCTCGGCGGGGCCTGATCTCCAGGAACTCCTGGGGAGGGTCGCCCGGGGCGATCAGGACGCCTTCTCCCAGGTGTACGAGGCGGTGTGCGGGCCCGTGCTCGGACTGGTGCGCAGCGTGCTGCGCGACCCGGCCCAGTCGGAGGAGGTCGCGCAGGAGGTCCTGGTCGAGGTGTGGCGTACGGCGCCGCGCTTCCAGGCCGCCCGTGGGAGCGCCATGAACTGGGTGCTGACGCTGGCCCATCACCGGGCGGTGGACCGGGTGCGCTCGGTGGAGGCCACGACGGCCCGGGAGCACAAGGCCGCGCTGCTCGAACGCACCCCCGCCTTCGACGACGTCACCGAGCAGGTCGAGACCCGGCTGGAGCGGGAGCAGGTGCGCCGCTGCATGCGGACGCTCTCCGAGCTGCAACGCGAGTCCGTCACCCTGGCGTACTACCGCGGGCTGACCTACCGAGAGGTGGCGGAACTGCTTGCCGTACCGCTCGGAACCATCAAGACTCGACTGCGCGACGGACTGATCCGGCTGCGCGACTGCCTCGGGGTGAGCGCATGAGCGACGCCGGCCTGCACACGCTGACGGGGGCGTACGCCCTGCACGCGCTTCCGGAGTCCGAACGCCGGGAGTTCGAGAGGCACCTGAGCGACTGCGAGGCCTGCTCCGTGGAGGTGCACGAGCTCTCGGAGACCGCGGCCCGGCTCGGGCTCGCCGTATCCGCCGCACCGCCGCGGGAGCTGCGCGAGCGGGTGCTGCGGGAGGTCGCGACCGTACGCCAGGAGCCGCCGCCCGGCGGCCGCCGCGCCCGCAGCGGGGCCCCCGGCCACAACGGCGCGGCCCGGACCCGGCGGTGGCCGGCGTTCGCGCTCGCCGCGAGCCTCGCCGCGGCGGCCGGCCTCGGCGGCGTCGCCGTCCATCAGCACCAGGAGGCGCAGGACGCACGCCATCAGGCGCGCGCCGCGCAGCAGGAGAGCGAACAGCTCACCCGGGTCCTCGCCGCGCCCGACGCACAGTCGCGGTCCGACGCGCTGAAGGACGGCGCGACGGGCACCGTGGTGGTCTCAAGGAGCCAGGACCGCGCCGTGTTCCTGGCCTCGGGGCTGGCCGCGGCACCCAGCGGCAAGGCGTACCAGCTGTGGTTCGACGACGGCGGCACGATGCGCTCCGCGGGCCTGATGCGGGCGTCGGGCGACTCCTCGACGACGTACGCGACCCTGCTCGACGGACCGGTGGACGGGGCCACGGGCATGGGCGTCACCGTCGAACCCGCGGGCGGCTCGGCGCAGCCGACATCGGCGCCGATGGCCCTGATGAACCTGCCGGCATGAACGGGGCCGGCCTCCGAGGGCGAGGCCGGCCCCGCGCTGCTCAGCGGCGCGGCGGGCGCGGGAGGAAGCCGCTGGTCCTGGCCCGGTACGCGGCGAACCCGGGCCGCTTCGCCATGTTCCGTTCCAGGAGCGCCTTTCCGCTGCCGCCGATGAGCAGAACGCTCATCAGGACGGGCGAGACCAGCGTGGCGGCGGCCGGCCCGGGTGCCTGGCACACGATCAGGAACAGGCCCCACCACACGCAGAAGTCACCGAAGTAGTTGGGGTGCCGGGTCCAGGCCCACAGTCCTCGGTCCATGATCTTTCCCCGGTTGGCCGGATCGGCCTTGAACCGGGCCAGCTGGTGGTCGCCCACGCCCTCGAACAGCAGGCCGACGGCCCACAGCGCGGCCCCCGCCCAGGCCCATCCCCCGACCGGATCCGTGAGGTACCCGGCGGCCTGCACCGGGAGTGAGACCAGCCAGACCAGGGCGCCCTGGAGCAGGTAGACCTTCCGCAGGGCGTACAGATCCGGGTTGCCCGGCGCCTTGGCAAGCACCGACTCGTACCGCGGGTCCTCCCCGTGGCCCCGGCCCCGGCGGGCGATGTGCCGGGCCAGGCGCAGCCCCCAGACCGCCGTGAGCACCGCGACCAGCAGGCGGCGGGCGGCGTCGCCCTCACCCGCCGACAGGACGTACGAGACGAGGGCGACGGCGGTGAACCCGATCCCCCAGGCGACGTCGACGACCCGGTGCACCCCGTTGTACAGGCCGACGGCGAGGGTGGCGAGCATGACGGCCAGGGCCACGCCGGCACAGGGCGCCAGGCCCTGTGCGAACGCCGCCCAGGAGAAGCCGCTCATCCGGTGGCTCCAGCCGTCTCCCCGTCACGGGCGGCAGGAACCTCCGCGACGCCCGTGTGCCAGCCGGCCCTGGTGGCCGGCATACCGGCCGACCCCGTCGCGTCCGGCCGTACGGAGAGGATCTGGTCCACGCCCATGCGCCGTTCCTCGAAGGCGAGGGCGCCGCCCGCCAGATAGAGGCGCCACACCCGCACGGTCTCCTCCCCGACGAGCTCGGCGAACTCCGCACGGCGCTCCTCCAGGGTGCGGCGCCACACGTCGACGGTCAGGACGTAGTGCTCGCGCAGTCCCTCCACGTCACGCACTTCGAGTCCCGCACCCTCCAGCAGCCCCACGGTCTCGCCGAGGGGACGCATGTGCATGTCGGGCGCGATGTACGACTCGATGAACGCGCCCCGCCGCCCGGGGCGTCCCGCCCCCGCGACATCTGCTGGACGAGCACCCGGCCGCGCGGCCGCACCATGCCGTGCAGGGTCCCGGCGAAGGCCGGATACTGCGCGTCGCCGACGTGCTCGCCCATCTCGATGGTGGACACCGCGTCGTAGCCGCCCTCGTGGCCGGGTGCGCGGTCGATGTCGCGGTAGTCGCAGCAGCGGACCTCGACCAGGTCCTCGTCGTACACCCCTTCGACGTCCCGGTAGTCGCAGAGCCGGACGTCGACGCAGTCCTCGAATCCGGCGTCCCTGATCCGGCGGCGGGCCAGATCCCGCTGCTCCCGCGAGAGCATGACGGAGACGACGCGGGCACCCCGGGCGGCGGCGCGGATCGCGAGTTCGCCCCAGCCCGTGCCGATCTCCAGGAGTTCGGTGCCGGGGCCGACGGCGGCGAGGTCGAGCAGCCGGTCGATCTTGCGGTGCTGGGCGGCCGGCAGCAGGGCGGGTTCCGCGGGAAAGCCGCGGAAGAGGGCGGAGGAGTAGCTGAGCGTTTCGTCGAGGAAGAGCGCGAACAGCTCGTTGGACAGGTCGTAGTGGTGGCTGACGTTGTCGCGTGCGCCCTCGTGCGTGCCCAGCTGTCCGGCGGGGCGCCGGGGTGCCCAGAGTCCGCGCAGCCGCTGCAGGGACTGCGGGATAAGGGTGGTGACGTGACCGGCGAGGACGGTCAGGACCCCGACCGGGTCGGGTGAGTCCCACTCCCCCGCCATGTACGACTCTCCGAAGCCGATCAGGCCGTCGGCCCCGATTCTGCGGAAGAACGTGGCGGGATCCCGTACGTCCATCAAGGGGCCGCCCAGGCCGAGGTCCTCGCGTCCGGCCAGCCGGACCCGGAGCGGCAGGCGGGCCAGCGCGTGGCGGACGAGCCGTTCGGCGACGCCGGTCCGCAGCCGGGAGGCGTGCGGGGCTCGCACGACATCGGGCCAGCGGCCGGGGTCCGCGCCCGCGACGGCGTACCCGGGAGGCGAGGAGGAGGAGGAGGAGGAGGAGGAGGGGGACGGGGAGTGGGACGTGGACACGCTCACTGCATTCCTTCCTGGGCGGGGTGGTGGGGACGGGGCTGTACGGGCAGTCCACGCAGCAGGAGGCGGATGCCGTGCAGCCGGATGGCGGCCGAGACGACGGCCGTGGACCAGGGGTGACGTACGGCGAGCCGGAGCAGGACTCCAGGCGTGGCCGGCCGTCGTACGCCCCGGCGTAGGCGATGACGGGGCCGGACAGGGCGGGCAGCCTGCTCTGTGCGGCCACGGACTCGGGGGTGAAGACGGGGTGCTCGTAGACCATGCGGGCGCGGACCAGGCCGGGGGCGACGCGGTCGGCCCCGTTCAGCGTGACGACGAAGGTCTCGGGGGCGTCGAGGCGTTGAAGCCGGTTCATGTCGTAACTGACGGTGACGTGGGCGGCGTCGGCGGAGCAGGACGGCATCAGGTAGTTCCAGGAGGCGCGGGCGCGTCGAGCCCTGGGCAGCAGCCGGGTGTCGGTGTGCAGCAGGGTGGGGTTGCGGGAGTGGCTGAAGGCGCCCAGGGTGCGGGTCTCCTCGCCGGTCGGGTCGGCGAGGACGCGCAGCGCCTGGTCGGGGTGGGTGGCGATGACCACGGAGTCGAACGGCTCCGTGGTGTCGTCGGCGGTGATGATGTCGACACCGTCCGCGTGCCGGCGCACGGCGCGGACCGGGGTCGAGGTGCGGACGGCACCGAGTTGCTTGGTGACCCGGTCGACATAGGCGGCCGATCCGCCGGTGACGGTCCGCCACACCGGGGAGCGGCCGACGGTGAGCATCCCGTGGTGGTCGAGGAAGCGGAAGAGGTGGCGGGCGGGGTAGCGCATCGCGGTCAACGGGCCGCAGGACCAGACCGCGGAGACCACGGGGGTCAGGAAGTGGGCGGTGAAGTACGGGGAGAACCTGCCGCGGGCCGCGAAGTCGCCGAGCGTCATCGTGTCCGCGTCCGGCCCGCCGTCCGCCAGCAGACGTCGGGCGGCCCGGTGGAAGCGGGGTACGGCGGCCAGCATCCGCAGATGGGCGGGGTCTCGGGCCGCAGCCGGCCGGGCAAGGAGCCCCGCCGGGCCGCGGGCGCCCGCGTACTCCAGGCCGCATCCCTCGCACCGTACGGACATGCTCATCTCCGACTCCTGCGTCGGGACGGCGAGTTCCGCGAAGAGCCGCAGCAGATGCGGATAGGTGCGCCGGTTGTGCACGATGAAGCCGGAGTCCACGCGGTGGACCCGGCCGTCCGACGCGGCCAGCTCGTGTGTGTGGGCGTGGCCGCCCACCCGGTCGTCCGCCTCGAGCAGTGTCACGTCGTGGGCCTTCCGCAGGATGTGAGCGGCGGTGAGTCCCGCGACCCCTCTCCCCACGACGGCTGTGCGTCGCCGCCTGGCTGTCATCACGCCCTCCTCCGGTTCCCTGCACCGGTCACTCCCCCGTTCCGTCACGGCGGAGCGGCGATGCCTTTCGGCTGTGGTTCGTTACCGGTCGCGCCGCGGATTGGCCCGGATCGGCTCTCATTCGTTCGGGTGACCAACCGATTTCGTTCGGGCGACTGACCAATCCGCCGGACTTCGGGGAACGAATGCCAGTTGTGAGTGAAGATCAGAACGACACGCGGAACGGGGCCCACGAGTCCCGGCGGTCCCGCTGGGCACGTGCGGCCTGCGCCGCGCTCAGCGGTGTGATCGCCGGGTTCTGCGCCCTGGCCGTCGCCGAGCTCGTCGCGGCGGTCGTCCGTCCCGAGGCGGGTCCGGTCGCGGCGGTGGGCGGTGCGGTGATCGACCGCACTCCCCCGGCGCTCAAGGACTTCGCCGTACGGAACTTCGGCACGAACGACAAGCTGGTGCTGCAACTCGGCATCCTGGCCCTCCTCGCGGTCTTCGCCATGGCGGTCGGGGTACTGGCGCTGCGGCACCGGCTGGTCGGTTCGGCGGCCGTACTGGTCTTCGGGGTGGTCGGGGCAGTCGCGGCGGTCGGGCGGCCCGAGGGCCGCGTGCCCGACGCCCTGCCCTCGGTGGTGGGTGCCGTGGTGGCCGCAGGAGTGCTGTATCTCCTGGCCGGACGGCTGGCACCGGTCTCCGCCACCTCTCCCGCGGCTGGGGGGAGGGGCGGGGAGCCGGACCACGGCACCTTCGACCGGCGGCGTTTCGTCATCGCGGCGAGCGCCGCGGCGGCGGCCTCCGCCGGCGCCGGCCTTCTGGGCCGGCGGCTCACCTCCGCCGTGCAGGCCGGGGCGGACGCCTCACGGCGCGACCTGGTCCTGCCGGTACCCGATTCGGCGGCGCCGGCCGTACCCGCGGGCGCGGATCTGCGCATCCGCGGCCTGAGTCCGTTCGTCACCCCGAACAAGAGCTTCTACCGGGTGGACACGGCGTTGGTCGTACCCCGCCTCGATGCCGGCGACTGGCGGCTGAGGATCCACGGCAAGGGTGTGCGGCGGCCTCTGACGCTCAGCTTCCAGGACCTGCTGCGCCGGGAGATCATCGAGCGCGACATCACCCTGACCTGCGTCTCCAACGAGGTCGGCGGACCGTATGCCGGCAACGCCCGGTGGATCGGCGTGCGACTGGCCGATCTGCTGCGGGAGGCCGGGGTGAAGCCTCCGTCCCGGGGCGGACCCGCCGACCAGATCGTGGCGCGTTCGGTGGACGGCATGACGATCGGCACCCCGGTCGAGGACGTCATGGACGGCCGCGACGCGCTGCTCGCCCTCGGCATGAACGGTGAACCGCTGCCCTTCGCGCACGGCTTCCCGGTCCGCATGGTCGTTCCCGGCCTGTACGGATACGTGTCGGCCTGCAAATGGATCAAGGACATCGAGCTCACCACGTTCGACGACTACGACGCCTACTGGGTCAAGCGAACCTGGTCCCGGCAGGCGCCCGTCAAGACCGAGTCCCGGATCGACACCCCTCGCCCCTTCGCCTCCCCGAAGGCCGGCACGATCCCGGTCGCCGGGGTCGCCTGGGCCCAGCACCGCGGCATCCAGCGGGTCGAGGTCCGGGTGGACGGCGGCCCGTGGAACACCGCGCGGCTGGCTGCCGAGGACAGCCGCGACACCTGGCGCCAGTGGGTGTGGGAATGGCCGGCCACCTCCGGCAACCACACCCTCGAGGTCCGCGCGACGGACCGCACCGGCGCCACCCAGACCGGCCGGCGCGTCGGCACCGTCCCCAACGGTGCGACGGGCTGGCACTCCGTGGCGGTCGACGTGTCCTGAGCGGACACCCACGCGCGTTCTGCACGTACCGGCCCACCCACACACCCTGCACCAACTACCGAACGTCACCATTCGGTCACTCATCCACACCAGGAGAACATCATGAAGGTCATCCACGCCCGTCGCGCCGCCGTCGCACTCTCCGCCGCGGTCGTCCTGCCACTGGCCCTGACGGCCTGCTCCAGCGACTCCGACAACAGCGCGTCCGGCTCCTCCGCGAGTTCGGCGAAATCGTCGGACAAGGCCTCCGCACCCGCCGGCGACACGACACCCATGAACGAGCCCTTCGGTCCGGCCTGTTCGACGGTGCCGAAGGACGGCGCGGGCTCGTTCGACGGCATGGCGAAGGACCCGGTCGCGACGGCCGCATCGAACAACCCGGCACTCTCCACGCTCGTCACCGCGGTCAAGAAGGCCGGCCTGGTCGACACCCTGAACAACGCGCAGAACATCACGGTGTTCGCCCCGACCAACGACGCCTTCGCCAAGGTCCCGAAGGCCGACCTGGACAAGCTCCTCGCCGACAAGGCCGCGCTCACCAAGGTCCTCACCTACCACGTGGTGGGCCAGAAGCTGACGCCGAAGCAGCTGGAGAAGGGGTCCTTCGACACCCTGGAGAAGAGCGAGCTGACGACGTCCGGTTCGGACATGGCATACACGGTGAACGACTCCTCGAAGGTCGTCTGCGGCAACGTCCAGACAGCCAACGCGACGGTCTACATCGTCGACACGGTGCTGATGCCGGCGAAGTAGCGGCCTCCCGCGCCCGCCCGCCGCGCACCTCGCCCGTACGCTGATCCGGTGAACTCCGTGAGCAGACAGGACCGGGCGGCGGGCGCGGTGGTCGGATCGGCGGTGGGCGACGCCCTGGGCGCACCGTTCGAGTTCGGTCCGGAGGGCGTCTACACGACCCGCTTCCCGGACGGCGTCGGCACGATGTGCGGCGGTGGTGGCTGGGACCCGGGCGAGGCGACGGACGACACGCAGATGGCGGTGCTCGTCGCGGAGTCCCTGCTGGAGCGCGGCGGCCTCGACCTGCGCGACCTGTTCGACCGCTTCCGGCGGTGGGCGGCCGGCGAGCCGAAGGACATCGGGCTCCAGACGGAGGCCGTACTGACCGGCGGCGACCCGTGGGACACCGCGGCGGCGCTGCACTTCCAGGTCAACGGCCGGGCGGCGGGCAACGGTTCACTGATGCGCGCCGCCGGTTCCGCCGTGTACTTCGCAGGAGCGGGACGGCCCGAGGCGGACGCGCGGTCCGCCACCATGGACGCGGCCCGGCGGATCGCCGGACTCACACACGGCGACCGGGCGGCCTGGGAGGGCACCGCCGTACTGCACGAGCTGATCCGGGTGGCGCTGACCGGGGCCGACCCGCTCCCCGCAGTCCCGGACACACTCGCCGCCGTCCACCCTGCTCACCGCGAGCGCTGGGCCGGCGTCCTCGCACCTGCCTGGCACCCGGACCACGCGACGGAGTTCAACGGCGCGGTGTGGCCCTGCCTGGGCACCGCACTGTGGGCGTTGCGTACGACGCGTTCGTACGAGGACGCGCTGGCATCGGCGATCGATGTGGGCGGCGACACCGACACCGTGGCCGCGGTGACCGGGGCACTGGCGGGGGCGGTGTACGGCTTCGGGGCGATCCCGTCACGCTGGACCGGCCCCCTGCACGTCCCACTCCCGGGGTACGGCGACCGTGTGCTGCACACCCAGGACCTGGTCGCGCTGGCCGGGCGGCTGGACCGCCGGCGGACCGGTGCGGATCCTGCGGATTTTCGTCTGCCTTGAATCTACACATAAGCGGTAGATAAGAGCAGAATGGCATAGCAGGCCACATATCGCACCAACCAGCGGCCCGGTCTGCAGGATCGAAGGAGACGAACTCATGTCAAACGTCTCGCATACCGGCCATGACATGGCCGGACACCCCGATGTCTCCGAGATGCGCGATCGCCATGACCGGATGATGGGTGGCCGCGACGTGGCGCTCGTTGACGGACCGGTGTTCCTGGTGGGTCTGTTCTGCGCCGTCTCGCCGTGGGTGCTGCACTTCACGGCCTCCCAGGCCCCCCTCGTGACGCACAACCTGATCATGGGCATCGCGATCGCCGTGCTGGGGCTGGGGTTCACCGCGATGCCGCAGCGGATGTACGGCCTGAGCTGGGCCATCTGCGCCATGGGCGCCTGGATGATCATCTCGCCCTGGGTGGTGGGCAGCAGCCCGGACATGGGCGTCGTGCTCAACAACGTCATCATCGGCGGTCTGACCGTGCTACTGGGGCTGGTCTGCGCGGGCGCGTCGATGAGGAGCGGCACCAGGGGCCGTGCCTAGGCCCGCATGACAGGAGGACCGACTACCGTCGGCCGGCCCCGCTGAACCGCGGCCCCGGCCGACGCCTGGCTCCCGACACCCCGACGGCCCGACCCGGCCGCCGGCTCCCGGCACCCCTACGGCCCGGCACCCCTACGGCCCGGCACCTCTACGGCCCGCCCCGACGCCTGGCTCCCGACACCCCGACGACCCGACCCGGCCGCTCCGGCTTCGTCGGCCCGATCCGGCCCTCCCTGCGCCGTCCGGCCTGTCCAGCCCTTCCCAGCCCCTCCGGCGTTTGAGGAGCGGGGGTCCGGGGGCGGAGCTCCCGGTTACGGGAAGGGGCGGGGAGGGGCAAGGCCCGCCGCAGGCGCCCCCACCCGCACCCGGGAAACCGCCCGGCACCGGCCACCCGTACCCCGCCTCACCCCACAGAGCTGTAAGCCACCACTCCCCGCAACACCTCATCAACCGCCTTCCGCGCGTTCCGCCCCACCGAACTCCCCTCACGCGGAGCCGCCGCGGCCACCTGTCCCAGCACGTCGATCACCTGCTTGCACCACCGCACGAAGTCCCCCGCCGGCATCTCCGCCTCGCGCAAAACCTCGTCCAACGTCCGGCCGGACGCCCACATGTACACCGCCCAGGCGAATCCGAGATCGGGTTCGCGCTGCCCGACCCCCTCCGCCTGGTTGATCTTGAAGTCCTCCTCCAGAGCGTCGAGACGCCCCCAGATCCGGACCATCTCGCCCATCGCGGTCTTCGCCGGCCCGGACGGCAGCTTCGGCGCCACCGCGTCATCGGCCTGCCGCGCCTCGTACACCAACGCCGAGACGCACGCCGCGAGTTCGGCAGGGTTGAGGCCCTCCCACACGCCGGCCCGCAGGCATTCGCTGGCCAGTAGGTCCAGTTCGCCGTACAACCGGGCCAGACGCCGCCCGTGCTCGGTGACCTCGCTGTCCCGCAGATAGTCGAGCTCGGTGAGCAGGGCCACGATCCGGTCGAAGGTGCGGGCGATCGTGTTCGTCCGCCCCTCGATCCGCCGCTCCAGCTGCTCCGTGTCCCGCTGCAGCCGGTGATACCGCTCGGCCCATCGCGCGTGGTCCTCGCGCTCGTCGCACCCGTGGCAGGGGTGGGCACGCAACTCGGCCCGGTAGCGCGCGATCTCGCGGTCGTCGGCGGCGACGGACCGCTCCCGGCGGTGCCGGTCCGGCACGATGTGCCCGGCCTTCGTGCGCAGCGCGGACGCCAGGTCGCGACGTGACTGCGGCGAGCGCGGGTTGAACGACTTCGGGACGCGCATCCGCTCCAGCGCCTCCACCGGCACCGGGAAGTCGATCGAGGCCAGCCGCTTCACCTGGCGCTCGGCCGTCAGCACCAAGGGCCGCGGCCCGTCGTGGTACTCCATCCCCCGATGCCCGTGTCCGTTCGTCCGCCCGGCAGGCAGCCCGGGATCCAGGACGAGCGCCAGCCCGGCGAACTTGCCGGTGGGCACATGGATGACATCGCCGGGCTTGAGCTTCTCCAAGGACGCCGCCGCCGCCGCTCGCCGCTGCGAGGCGCCGTGCTTGGCGAGCTCCGTCTCCCGGTCCTTGAGGTCGCGGCGCAGCCGCGCGTACTCCTCGAAGTCACCGAGGTGGCAGGTCATGCCCTCCTTGTACCCCTCCAGGCCCTCCTCGTTCTTCTGGACCTGGCGGGAGATCCCGACGACCGAGCGGTCCGCCTGGAACTGCGCGAAGGAGGTCTCCAGCAGTTCGCGCGAGCGGTGCCGCCCGAACTGCTGCACCAGATTGACGGCCATGTTGTACGAGGGCCGGAAGCTGGAGCGCAGCGGATACGTACGCGTGCCCGCGAGTCCGGCCAGCGCGCCCGGGTCCATGCCGCGCTGCCAGAGGACCACCGCGTGGCCCTCGACGTCGATGCCGCGCCGGCCGGCCCGGCCGGTCAGCTGGGTGTACTCGCCGGGGGTGATGTCGGCGTGCTGTTCGCCGTTCCACTTGACGAGCTTCTCCAGCACGACCGAGCGCGCCGGCATGTTGATGCCGAGCGCGAGCGTCTCCGTCGCGAAGACCGCCTTGACGAGCCCCCGCACGAAGAGTTCCTCGACGACCTCCTTGAAGGTCGGCAGCATCCCGGCGTGGTGCGCGGCGATGCCCCGCTCCAGCCCTTCGAGCCACTCGTAGTAGCCGAGGACGTGCAGGTCCTCGGTGGGGATGGACGCGGTGCGCTGCTCGACGATCTCCCGGACCAGCCTGCGCTTGTCCTCGTCGTTGAGCCGAAGTCCGGCGTGCAGACACTGCTGCACCGCGGCCTCGCAGCCGGCCCGGCTGAAGATGAACGTGATGGCGGGCAGCAGCCCTTCGGCGTCGAGCCGGTCGATGACCTCGGCCCGCGACGGTGTCCAGATCCGGCTGCGCTGGCGCCGCTCGCGCTCGCGGTCCGCCTCGCGGACCATCTTCCCGCGACGGCGTTCGCGCGGGTTGTATCCGCGCTGGTTCTCCATGCGGGCGAGCCGGACCAGGTCGGGGTTGACCTCGCGACGGCCGGACCCGCGGCCGCCGTGGTCGCTCTCCTCCTCGAAGAGGTCGTACATCCGGCGGCCGGCCAGCACGTGCTGCCAGAGCGGCACCGGCCGGTGCTCGGAGACGATCACCTGGGTGTCGCCGCGGACGGTGTCCAGCCAGTCGCCGAACTCCTCGGCGTTGGACACGGTCGCCGACAGCGACACCAGGGTGACGGATTCGGGGAGGTGGATGATCACTTCCTCCCAGACGGCGCCCCGGAAACGGTCGGAGAGGTAGTGCACCTCGTCCATGACCACGTACCCGAGGCCGTTCAGCGCCTGGGAGCCCGCGTACAGCATGTTCCTCAGCACCTCGGTGGTCATGACGACCACCGGCGCGTCGGCGTTGACGCTGTTGTCCCCGGTCAGCAGGCCGACCTTGTCCGCGCCGTATCGCTTGACCAGGTCGGCGAACTTCTGGTTGGAAAGGGCCTTGATCGGCGTGGTGTAGAAGCACTTGCGGCTCTGGGCGAGGGCCAGATGCACGGCGAACTCGCCGACGATCGTCTTGCCCGACCCCGTCGGCGCCGCGACGAGCACGCCCTTGCCGGCCTCCAGCGCCTTGCAGGCCTCGATCTGATAGGGGTCCAGATCGAACTCGTACATCTCGCGGAACGGTCCGAGCGCGGTCGCCTGCTCGGCGGCTCGGATCCGGGAAGCCTGGTATCGCTCAGCTGGTGAGAGGTCCTCTGTCATCTTGTCCACGAGCCTACCCGCCGCCTCGGACAGTGATGCGATCTTTAAATCCCCGTGGGAGAACCGGTCCCCAGCACCCGGGCCGCACCCGGCACACACGTGGCGGTCAGCGGCAGCGCGCCGAGCGGTTCACCGTCCGCGTACGCGGTGACACCGACCGCTTCGAGGGCGATGGAGGAGACCCGGTGCACGGTTACGGCGGGGTGGCCGAGGTGCGTCCCCTTGTAGACCTTGGGGAACACCTTGAGCAGAGTGGTGCGGCTGCAGTCACCGACGACGGTCACGTCGAAGAGGCCGTCGTCCATGACGGCGTCCGCGCAGATCCGCATGCCGCCGCCGTAGGTCGATCCGTTGCCGACGGCGATGAGCGTCGCCTCGATCTCGCGGATGGGTCCGCCGTCCAGACTCATGCGGTACGTGATGGGCTTGAAGGCGGCGAGTTCGGCGAGGATCGCCAGGTCGTACTTGAACCGGCCGCCAACCCAGCGCATCCGGTTGCCGCGGTCGTTGACGCGGGAGTCGAAGCCGGAGGCGAGCACGGACCCGAACCAGCGCTCGCCGACCCGGCCGAGGTCGATCTCACGGACGGCACCGCCTTTGAGCGCCTCGGCGGCCAGCCGGCCCGCCGCGGCCGGATCACGTATCGGCAGCCCGAGGGCCCGGGCGAAGTCGTTGCCCGTGCCGACGGCGACGACGCCCAGTGGGGTCAGGGTCCCGGCGACCGCCTGGAGGGCGAGGGACATCATCCCGTCGCCCCCCACGGCTATCAGGGCGCCCGTTCCCCCGGCCACGGCCTCGCGCGCCCGCCGCAACGCGTCGTCGGCGTCCTCGCCGAGCACCGTACGGACCGAGAATCCGGCGTCCCGCAACGCGGAAGCGGCCGGCTGCGCGGCGTGCGCGCCCCGGCCGCGTCCTGCGGTGGGATTGACGAAAAGGGTGATCTCGCTGGTCACCCGGGGGACCTTACAGGTCAGGTGATGTCGTCGTAACCGTTGAGCCGGTTCGAGCGTCCGCCGTCCTGTTCCCCGTCAGCCTGTGCGGGCAGCGAGGCCGACACGTTCTCCATGTCGCCGATCTCCTCAGGGGTGAGATCCAGCTCCGACGCCTCGTCGTCGTCGAGTTCGGCATCGGGGTTGTTGCGACGCCTGCGCCGGTCGTTGGCGATGCAGATACCGAGCGCGAGGAAGTAGAGCAGCACGATCGGCGCGGCCAGCGTCACCATCGTCAGCGGGTCACCCGTCGGGGTGGCGACCGCGGCGAAGACCGTGATGCCCATGATCATCGCGCGCCACCAGGACCCGAGCCGTTTGGCTGTGAGGACGCCGGTGAAATTCAGCAGGACGAGCAGGAGCGGCAGCTCGAACGCGAGACCGAACACGATCACCATGCGCGTGACGATGTCGAGATAGTCGTCGACGGGCAGCAGGTTCGTCGTGTTGTCCGGTGTGAAGTCGAGCAGCACCGCCGCGGTCTGCGGCATCAGGATGTACGCGAGTGCCGCACCCACGAGGAAGAGCGGCACGCCCGCGCCGACAAAGCTCAGTGCGTACTTCTTCTCGTTCTTGTGCAGTCCCGGGGCCAGGAACGCCCAGAGCTGGTACAGCCAGACGGGAGTGGAGAACACCACGCCCGCCATGAGGGAGACCTTGAGGGCGATGGAGAACGGGGCGACCAGACCGTTCACCGTCATCTCAGCACACGGCTTGCCGTTCTCCTGGACCTTCCGGCCGTCGGTACAGCCGACCGACTTCAGGATGGGCCGGATCAGGAAGTCGATCAGCTCCTGGTAGAAGAAGGCCGTGACCGCCGTGATCACGATGACCGCCACGACAGCGATCAGCAGTCGGTTACGCAACTCACGCAGGTGATCAGCGAGAGGCATCCGCCCCTCGCCGTCCTTCTCCTGCTTGCGGGCAGACTTGAGCAACCCACTTCCCTCGTCTCGTGCGGCAGCTGTCGGAGAAATCCGTCAGCTGTCAGCTCTGGGTGGTGGGCTTCGCTTCGCTCACCGGGCGGGAGCTCGTCACGTCGCCGGGAGCCGCCTGAATCGTGCGCGCCGGGGCAGGCTGCTGAGCACCCTGGTCGGCGACCGTCTCCGTGGTGGCAGCCGTCGGCTCGTCGTCCTTCTTCATCGCCTTGGCCTCGCTCTTGAGGATGCGGGCCGACTTGCCGAGGGAGCGCGCCATGTCGGGAAGCTTCTTGGCACCGAACAACAGCAGGATGACAGCGATGATCAGAACGATCTCGAGAGGCTTCAGATTGCCCATGATGTGCTTCCTTCTCGCTGAGGCGGCTGGAGGTGGGCTCGCTGCCCTGGGGTCGGACACACGTCCGACCAATTCGCTGGGAGCGATCGTAACCCGCGGGAGTAAACGCGAGGCAATGCCTATGCATACTTTCGCTAGCGGCCCGCCCCTCCTGCCAGGGCCGTCACCAGCAGCGTACCTCCCGCCACTGTGAAAAAGGAGGCCGCGCCCGCGCCGATCGAACAGGCCCTGCTAGTGCAGGGTTTCGCCGGAGGCCGCGAGATTCGTGGCTGCGCGTTCCAGGTCCTCGGCGGCCCGGTTGATGCGTTCAGTGGTACTTGTCACATGGTGGCCGAGGCGCTGGGCCTCGATGAAGACCTTGATGGCCAGCACGCCCAGGACGGCGATTCCGAGGAATCCCAGGGCGATGGCGAGCATGGGCCAGAACATGCGCAGTGCCTCGATGTGTCTAGTGTCCGAAGGTGCCGGATGCCTCAGGCACCGGTGTGCAGGCGCAGCGTCCGCACTCCGCCACCGGTGAGGAGTTCCACTATCCGCTCCCCCGCGGGCCGGCGGACAGGCGCGTCGCACGCGGGGCAGGTGAAGGAGTAGAACGTGGTCCGGCTGCTCGCGCCGATCGCGAGACGGAACTCCGCCGCCGCCAGTTCGAACCGCGCGCGACACTCCGGGCAGGCGGCCTTGAACCGTACGGAATCGGGAACGACCATCGTCGACACGTCGGAAACACCGGACACAACAGACATGTTGCCCATATCTCCTCAGGTCTCCCCTCAGGCCAGACCGTCGTACGCGGCGAGCGCCGCCCGGGCCGCGGTCCGGGCGCTCCGCGCCAGTTCCGGCGGCGAGACGATGCGTCCCTCCCCGCCGAGCCGGAGCGCGAGCCTGCGCAGCGACGCCGGGTCGGGGGTGCGCAGGGTGATCCGCAGGCCGCCGTCGGGCAGTTCCTCGGCGCTGTCGTGCGGGTAGTACTCGGCGACCCAGCGACCGCCGGGACCGACCTCGACCACGACCTCCGGGTCCTCCGCGGCGGGCTGGACCAGCCCTTCCGACAGGTCCCGCAGCTCCAGCTCCGGCGGCGCGGCCGGCTCGTCGAGCAGCCGGATCTCGGCGACCCGGTCGAGGCGGAACGTACGCCGGTCCTCGGAGGACCGGCACCAGGCCTCCATGTAGGTGTGTCCGACGGCGAACAGCCTGATCGGGTCCACCTCGCGCTCGGTGAGTTCGTCACGCGCGGGCGAGTAGTAGCGCAGCCAGAGCCGCCGGCGCTCGGAGATCGCCCGGTCCACGTCGGCGAAGACACCGCCCTCGGACTCGAAGGTGACCGACAGCCGGGAGCTGGCTGCCCCCACCTCACCGGCAGCGGCCTCCAGCTTGGCGGTGGCCCGCAGCAGGGCCTGCCGGTCGCTCTCGCGCAGCCCTGGCAGCGTCGCGACGGCGCGCGCGGCGACCAGCAGGGCCGTCGCCTCGTCTGCCGCGAGCCGCAGGGGCTCCGCGACGTCGTCCGGGTTGTGCCACCAGATGCGGTCGCCGTCGGTGTCGATGTCCAGCAGATCACCGCCGCGGAAGCTCGTCCCGCACATGGGCAGGACGTCGAGGTCCGAGATCAGTTCGTCCTCGGTGATGCCGAAGGCCCGGGCGACGTCCTGGACATGGGCGCCGGGGCGCTCGCGCAGATACGTCACCAGGGAGAGCATCCGGCGCGTCTGGTCGATGGCGTTCGTGGCCATGAATACGGTCCCCTCAGTCCTTGGCCACGGCGCGCAGCCGGTCCACCACGTCGGCCCGCAGATCCGCAGGTTCCTGTACGACGACGTCGGGACCGAACTCGACGAGCCAGGCGTCCAGACCGTGTCCGTACGGAATCTCCAACTCCTCCCACCCGTCCCCGAGTTCCCGGACCGATATCGCCCGGGCCCGCAGCGGGTAGCCGGAATCGGCGCGCAGCCTGATCAGCGCGGTACGCGTCGCCGTCTCCCCCGCCCAGCTCTCGACGGTCTCGCGGACGGTGACCACGTCGGGGACCTCGGCGGTGAAGGCACCGGCCCGGGAGCGGACCTTGCCCGAGATCCGGGAGAGCCGGAACACGCGCTCCGCACCCCGCTCCCGGTCCCAGCCGGCCAGGTACCAGTGACCGCGCCAGCACTCCAGCGTCCACGGTTCGACCTGGCGCTGCTCGGGGCGCGCCGCGTTGCCCTTGCGGTAGTCGAAGGTCACCGGGCGGCGATCGCGGCAGGCCAGCATCAGCGGCTCGAACGCGGCCTCGTGGACGGGGATACGGGGTTCGAGGGCGCTGTGCACCTCGTAGGCGTCCTCGGCCTCCGGCATGCCCGCGGCCCGCAGCTTCTGCAGGGCTCCGCTGGCGGCGCCGGCGAGGCGGGCCTGCTGCCAGACCTTGGCGGCCAGCCCGAGCGCGGCGGCCTCTTCGGCGTCCAGGGTGATGGGGGGCAGCCGGTTGCTGTCGCGGCGGGCGAGGTAGCCGGTGTCGCCGTCCAGGCTCTCCACGGTCTCGATGACCAGACCGAGCTCGCGCAGATCATCCTTGTCGCGCTCGAACATCCGGTTGAAGGCGTCGTCGGATCCCGCCTCGAGGTAGGCCTCGATGGAACCGCGCAGTTCGCGCTTGCTGAGCGGGCGCCGGGTCCCGAGCAGACACAGTGCCAGGTTCATCAGCCGCTCGGCCTTGGCAATCGCCATCGACGCCCTTTCTGTTTTGCTCTACGACCCTCGACCGTACCGCTCCGGGGTGTCCGGACAAAAGCTGGTGCCGCGGCAGGCAACGATTGCCCGTGAAGGAGCGGCAAACGTTGCCTGCCGCGGCACGAGGGCCCGTGCCTTGCGGCACGGGCCCTCGGAGCGCGGGGCGCTGGATCAGACGGCCATCAGGTCGCAGACGAAGATCAGCGTCTCGCCCGGGGCGATCGCGCCGCCGCCGGCGCCGCGGTCACCGTAGCCGAGGTGCGCGGGGATGGTCAGCTGGCGACGGCCGCCGACCTTCATGCCCTGGACGCCCTGGTCCCAGCCCTTGATGACCTGGCCGCCACCGAGCTGGAACTGGAGCGGCGTACCGCGGTTCCAGGAGGCGTCGAACTCCTCGCCGGTGGAGAAGGCCACGCCCACGTAGTGGACGGAGACGGTCTGGCCGGCCTTGGCCTCGGCGCCGTCGCCTTCCCAGATGTCCTTGATCTCCAGGTCGGCCGGCGGCTCGCCACCCGGGAAGTCGATCTCGGGCTTCTCGATGCTCACTGACTTGCTCCTCTAAATGATGAACTGGGCAACCGGGACAGTCTTACATCTTTGCCAGGATGTCCACGGCGAAGACGAGCGTGGAGTTGGCGGGGACGGACTGCTGTGCCTTGTCACCGAGGCCCTGGTCCGGCGGGACGACGAGCAGCACACGGCTGCCGATCTTCTTGCCGATCATGCCGTTCTTCAGGCCCTTGAGGGTGACCTGGGCGAGCGGGAAGGAGGCGGTCTTGCCCGTGGTGTACGTGTTGTCGAACTCCTTGCCGTCCTTCCACAGCTTGGCCACGTAGTTCACGACGACCGTGTCGGTCTCCTTGACGACCTCGCCCTTGGACTCCAGCACGTAGTTGGAGACCAGCTTCTTGGGCGGGGTGACCTTGCTGGGGATGGTGAGGGTCGGCGCCTTGCCGTTGGTGTTCGTGCCCACCTTCGGCAGGTCGACGTTGTCCTGGGCGACCGGGGTGCCCTTGGCCGACGCCGGGATCTGCTTGGCCTTCAGGACGTCCACGACGAAGACGAGGGTGGCGTTCGGCTTGATGTCGCCCTGGCCCTGCGCGCCGTACCCGAGGTCCGGCGGGATGACGAGTTCGACCCTGCTGCCGACCTTCTGACCGACCAGACCCTTGTCCCAGCCCTGGATGACCATGCCGGCGCCGAGCGTGAGGTCGAACGGCTGCTTGCGGTCGAAGCTGTTGTCGAACGGCTTGTCGGAGTCCCAGGCCTGCCCCAGGTAGTTGACCTGGATCGCGTCGCCGTTCTTGAGCGTCGCACCGTCCCCCTCACTGATGACCTTGGTCTTCAGCTCTTTGGGCGGCGTTCCCGTGCCCTTGGCCAGGGTGGGCTTCTCACCGAACTTCGCGCCCGCGGTGATGGCGGGGAATGCGCCCTTCGTGGGGGCGGACGCGGAAGCGGAGGTGGAAGCGGAGGCGGAGCCCTTGTCGTCGCTGCCACAGGCCGCTGACACCAGCAGCAGGGGGACGACGAGAAGGCCGGCAATTCGGCGCACTGGTTCCTCAGATCTCAGACGACACATTTGTTGGGACACAGCCCAGGGGGCCCCCGACACTCTAGGGCGTGCGCAGGGCCCCGTACGAGGAACGTACGGGGCCCGAGTCGCTCGAGAGCCGAGGCGCGTCCTGCGGCGGCTCACATACCCGCGATGAGCTTCTCCACTCGGTCGTCGACGGATCGGAACGGGTCCTTGCACAACACCGTACGCTGCGCCTGGTCGTTGAGCTTGAGATGGACCCAGTCGACGGTGAAGTCCCGCCGCTGCTCCTGGGCCCGCCGGATGAAGTCGCCCCGCAGCCGCGCCCTGGTCGTCTGCGGAGGCACCGACTTGCCCTCGAAGATCTTCAGGTCGTTGCAGATGCGGGCGGCCTGGCCCTTGCGTTCCAGCAAGTAGTACAGGCCACGACGGCGGTGGATGTCGTGGTAGGCGAGGTCTATCTGGGCGACCCGCGGATTCGACATGGTCATGTTGTGCTTGGCCCGGTAGCGCTCGATGAGCTTGTACTTCATGACCCAGTCGATCTCGGTGCCGATCCGGTCGAGGTCCTCGGCCTCGATCGCGTCGAGCGTACGGCCCCACAGTTCGAGGACCTTCTCCACGTTGCCCGTGCGGATTCCGCGGCGGTCCACGAAGTCCACGGCCTTCTCGTAGTACTCGCGCTGCACCTCTATGGCGGACGCCTCGCGGCCGCTGGCGAGGCGCACCTTGCGCTGCCCCGTGATGTCGTGGCTGACCTCGCGGATCGCCCGGATCGGGTTCTCCAGCGTCAGATCCCGCATCACCGTGCCCGCCTCGATCATGCGGAGCACCAGGTCGGTGGCGCCGACCTTGAGGAGCATCGTCGTCTCGGACATGTTGGAGTCACCGACGATGACGTGAAGACGGCGGTAGCGCTCCGCGTCCGCGTGCGGTTCGTCGCGGGTGTTGATGATCGGACGGGAACGCGTCGTCGCGGAGCTGACGCCCTCCCAGATGTGCTCGGCACGCTGGCTGACGCAGTAGACGGCGCCCCGCGGGGTCTGCAGCACCTTGCCGGCGCCGCAGATCAGCTGCCTCGTGACGAGGAAGGGAATGAGGATGTCCGCGAGCCGGGAGAATTCTCCGTGCCGGGCCACGAGGTAGTTCTCATGACATCCGTAGGAGTTTCCCGCCGAGTCGGTGTTGTTCTTGAAGAGATAGACGTCGCCTGCGATTCCCTCCTCGTGCAGGCGGCGTTCGGCGTCGACAAGCAGGCCTTCGAGAATGCGCTCGCCGGCCTTGTCGTGGGTGACCAGCTCGGTCAGGTTGTCGCATTCGGGGGTTGCATATTCCGGATGCGATCCCACGTCGAGGTAGAGGCGGGCGCCGTTCCGCAGAAAGACATTGCTGCTGCGGCCCCATGACACAACACGGCGGAAGAGGTAGCGCGCCACTTCATCAGGAGACAGTCGGCGCTGTCCCCTGAACGTGCACGTGACGCCGTACTCGTTCTCCAGCCCGAAAATGCGGCGGTCCATGACTGAACATTACGCCTGATGGACCGAGCTGAAACCGGGTTCGACGGCACCGTTTCGATCATTTTCCGATCCTCGCACCACGACAGCACTACGCCCGGGAGCTGCGAGGACCTTTCCGGTGGCCCGTGAAGCGAGCGGCGCCACCACTCCACCGGCCCCCGCGGACGGCGATGTCGCGGCGCCCTTCCCCGGCGGCCCGGACCACCCGGGACCTCGCGTCAGGCCTGGGGGCCCCGGCTCAGTCCGGGTTCGACGACGCCGTTCCGGCCGCCTTCCGGACCTCGCGCCGCGACAGCGCTGTGCCCGGGGACCGCGAGGACCCTTCCCGTGCACAGCAGAACGAGCAGCGCGGCCACGCCACCGGCCCCCGCCACGGCGAAACTCCAGGCCGTCCCGCCCAGTTCCACGGCCGGGCCCGCCACGGCCGTCCCCGCCGCAGCGCCCACACCGAACGTCGTCACCAGCCAGGAGAAGGCTTCCGTCACCGTTCCCCGCGGGGCGTGCCGGTCGACGACGATGAACGAGCAGGCGATGGCCGGGGCCAGGAACACCCCGGCGACAGCGGCCAGCACGGTCATCGCCACCACACCCGGCGTCAGCATCAGCGGCAGATAGCCCAGGGCCAGCAGCGCCACGATCACCCGGAGCCTGCGCTCGGGCGGCCCCGACCACTGCCGTGCCCCGTACACCACTCCCCCGATCAGCGCGCCCAGGCCCAGGGCGGCCATCAGCCAGCCGTAGACGGACTCCCGGCCGTGGTCGTCGGCGTACGCCACACCGGCCACGGTGATGGAGCCCAGCGCCATCCCGACGAAGAAGAACGAGCCGAGCAGGGCCAGCAGCCCACGCGAACGCAGCGCACCCAGCCAGTGCGCCTCGCGCGGGGCGGAGCGCCAGGTCCTGGAGGGCTCGGACAGGACGACGGAGAGGGCCCCCAGGACCCCGATCGCGTTGATGACGAGCAGTGCGGCGGCCGGCGACCAGAGGGAGACCAGCACGGTCACCAGCAGCGGCCCCACCGTGAACATGACCTCCTGCGCGACCGCGTCCATGGCGTACGCCCGGTGTACCCGGTCCTCGCTGCCGAGGACGCTCGGCCACAGGGCCCGCAGGCCCCCTTCCAGGGGAGGTGTGAACACTCCGGCGACGGCCACGGCCCCGTAGGCGAGGGGCAGCGACCCGAAGCCCGCCACGGCGAGCAGGACCATGCCGAGGGCCGAGAGGGCGGCGGCGGGCAGCTGGACGCGCGGCTGGCCGTACAGGTCCACGGCGCGGCCCAGCAGCGGCTGCCCGACCGCCGTGCCCAGGCCGTAGACCGCGGCGAGCGCACCGGCGAGGCCGTAGCTGCCCCCCTCGGCGCGGGTGAACAGCACGATCGCGATGGGGGCGGTGCCGTTCGGCAGGCGGCCCACCAGGGTGCCCGTCAGCAGCCGGGCGGCATGCCGCGCCCGGAGGATGTCCAGATATCCCGCGGCCATGTCCCGCCCTCTCCTTGGAGCGCCCTTCCGGCCGCTCGAGGTTTTACGTATAACTTCCGGGTTCATACGTACCATGAGCCCAGTCCGCAGGTCCACACCGTCGCGCCTGCCCCGACCGGCCCGGAGGCCAGCGTGACCAGCCCCGCACCACCCGGACCGGCCCGGCCCACCAGCCGCGACGTCGCACGGGCCGCAGGCGTCTCCCAGGCCACCGTCTCCCTGGTCCTCGGCGACAAATGGCGCGGCCGGGTCTCCGAGAGCACCGCCGGCCGGGTGCGCGACACCGCCCGCGATCTCGGCTACCGGCCCAACCTCGCCGCCCGCAACCTGCGCCTCGGCCGCACCAGGACCGCTCTGCTCGTCGTCCCCGCGCTGACCAACGAGTTCTTCGCCCGGGTCTACACCGGCGCCGCCGCGGTCGCCGCGGAGCACGGCTTCGGTGTCGTCCTCTACCCCTCACCCGACGGCACGGGCCCGGCCCGGGACCCCTTCGCCTCGGCACGCGCCGCCCTGGACGGGGTGATCGCGTCCTCCATGGCCGCCGAGGCGCTCGGCGCTCTGCACGGAGCCGGGCTCCCCCTGGTCATGCTCGACAGCGACCCCGCGGCACCGGGGCCCGCCGCCAGGGTCAACCTCGACATCGCCGACGGGATGCGGCAGGTGGCGGATCATCTGCTCGTCCTGGGCCACCGCCGTTTCGTCCACCTCGCGTCGGCCGTCGACTCCTGGACGTTCGCGGTCCGCGCCCGCGCCCTCCACGAGGCCCTGCGCGCCGTCCCCGGCACCGACGTCCGGACCGTGCCGGCCGCGCTAAACGTACGGGCCGGCCGTGAGGCGGCGGAACGCGCGCTGGCCGCCGTCGACGGGCCCCGCCCCACCGCCATCGTCTGCGACGACGACATCCTGGCCGCCGGCGCCTGCAAGGCCGCCCGCCGGCTCGGGCTGCGCGTACCGGACGACCTCTCGGTCACCGGCTTCGACGACCTGGCCCTGGCCACCGCCGTCGAGCCGGAGCTCACCACCGTGCGGCTGCCCGCCGAGCAGGTCGGCGAGCGCGGCATGAACGCCCTGCTGGCCGTGCTCGAAGGCAGGCAGGCCGAGCCCGGCAGCCTGCCGGTGCAACTGGTCGTCCGCGGCTCGTGCGCGCCCCCGCCCGGCCGCCTCGCCTCATGACTGTGCCCCGGCCCGCCGAGAAGGCGGACCGGGGCACACGCACGAGCTGAACCGGCTACTCGACGTCGCCGCCGGAATCGGCGGAACCACCGGCATCGGAGGAATCGGGGACGGCCTTCTTCCCGCCGGAACCACCGCTGTCCTTCGTGGTCGCGGAGGTGTCCGCGCCCTCGCCGTCCTCCGTGTCCGAAGGAGCGTCCGTCGGCGTCGCACCGGCGCCGTCGGCCTCCAGCAGCCGGGCCAGCTGCCGGCCGACGATCCGCTTGAACTTGCGCTGCTGCGGCCGTGTGCGGTCCAGGACCGCGACCTCCAGCCGTTCCGCGGGGATCTCCCGCTCGCTGCCGTTGGGATCGCGGGACAGCGCCTGCACCGCCAGTTTCAGCGCCTCGGCGAGTGACATCCCGTCACGGTGGCGCTGGTCCAGGAAGGTGCTGATCTGCTCCGCGTTGCCGCCGACCGCGACCGAGCCGTGCTCGTCCACGATCGAGCCGTCGTGCGGCAGCCGGTAGATCTGGTCGCCCTCGGGTCCTGCGCCGACCTCGGCGACCACCAGCTCCACCTCGTACGGCTTCTCGGCCGCACTGGAGAAGATGGTGCCGAGCGTCTGAGCGTAGACGTTCGCCAGTCCACGCGCCGTCACATCGTCGCGGTCATAGGTGTATCCGCGCAGATCGGCGTAGCGCACTCCGCCGATGCGGAGATTCTCGTACTCGTTGTACTTGCCGGCGGCGGCGAAACCGATCCGGTCATAGATCTCGCTGAACTTGTGCAGCGCACGGGACGGGTTCTCGCCGACGAACACAATGCCGTCGGCGTACTGCAGCACAACCAGGCTGCGACCACGGGCGATGCCCTTCCGGGCGTATTCCGCCCGGTCGGCCATGGCCTGCTGAGGTGAGACATAGAACGGCGTCGACACCGGCTATCCGTCCCTTTCTGTCAGTGGCAGGAACATCGAAGAGGGCTCGAAACGGGCGGTCAGAGCAGCGCGGCGCGCGGACCGTCGGGCTGTTCCAGCCGGCGTTCCAGAATCGAGCGGGCAATCTCCGCGGATTCCGCCTCGGTCAGCTTCCTGAAGCCCTCTTCGGTGATGACGGTGAGGATCGGATAGATACGACGGGCCACGTCCGGGCCGCCGGTCGCCGAATCGTCGTCCGCGGCGTCGTACAGCGCCTGCACGACCAGCGTGAGCGTCTGCTCCTCCGTCAGATCCTCGCGGTAGAGCTTCTTCATCGAGCCACGGGCGAAGATCGAGCCGGAGCCGGTGGACGCGTACCCGTGTTCCTCGGAACGGCCGCCGGTGACGTCGTAGCTGAAGATCCGGCCGCGCTCGCGGTCGACGTCGTAGCCGGCGAAGAGGGGCACCACGGCGAGGCCCTGCATGGCCATCGCCAGATTGCTCCGGATCATCGTGGAGAGCCGGTTCGCCTTGCCCTCCAGGGAGAGCTGGGCCCCCTCGACCTTCTCGAAGTGCTCCAGCTCCAGTTGGAAGAGCTTGACCATCTCCACGGCCAGACCGGCCGTACCGGCGATACCCACCGCCGAGTACTCGTCGGCCGGGAAGACCTTCTCGATGTCGCGCTGCGCGATCATGTTGCCCATGGTCGCCCGCCGGTCACCGGCCAGGACCACACCGCCGGGGAACGACGCCGCGACGATCGTGGTGCCGTGCGGGGCCTCGATGGCCCCCTTCATGGGCGGCAGCTGCCGGTTGCCCGGGAGCATCCCGGGCGACTGATCGGACAGGAAGTCCATGAAGGAAGAGGACCCGGGCGTCAGGAAGGCAGCTGGTAGACGCCCGGTGCTACGAGTGTTGGCTTCCACGCGTTTCCCTCCAGGTAAGCGATGGCCCTGCGCAAGGTGTCAGGATCATCTCCCAACTTGCCTACGGCCGAATTGCAGTTGAAGCACCGTATGCCACGGACCCTACCCGTCCGACGACGGTGATCCACATGTGCGGCGGAGGCATTCGGACCGATCTCGCGATCCGTGCCCGCGGCCGTGCGGTGCGGGCGTCCGCCCGCACCGCATGCCGTCGCCGCGCCGGTTACTCGCCGCCCTTTTGGACGAACGAACGAACGAAGTCCTCGGCGTTGGCCTCGAGGACGTCATCGATCTCGTCGAGGACGTCGTCCACGTCGTCGCTCAGCTTCTCCTGTCGCTCCTTGAGGTCCTCGGAGCCCTGCGCGTCCTGCGCCTGCTCCTCGACCTCCTCGGTGGAGCGCGTCGCCTTCTGCTGTCCGCCGCCGGTGTCCTTGGTCGCCATATAGCTCACCCCGCTCGGTTCGAAGCACTTGATCAGACCCTACCTACGAGGTCCGACATTGGCCCGGTACTTGTCTCAACGTCCGGAGGTCATCGGAATGATTCCCAGTCGGCGCCACTTTCAGCCGCCCTGCAGCACCCGGACCAGCTCTTCCGCCGTACGGCAGCGGTCCAGGAGGGCCTTGACGTGGTCGCGGGTGCCCCGCAGCGGCTCCATGGTGGGAACCCGCTGAAGGGAGTCGTGGCCCGGCAGGTCGAAGATGACCGAGTCCCAGGAGGCCGCGGCCACGTCGTCCGCGTACTGCTCCAGACAGCGACCGCGGAAATACGCCCTGGTGTCCTCCGGGGGTGCTGTACGGGCCTTCTCGACCTCGTTCTCGTCCAGCAGGCGCTTCATCCTGCCGCGGGCCACCAGACGGTTGTAGAGGCCCTTCTCGGCCCGTACGTCGGCGTACTGCAGGTCCACCAGGTGCAGGCGGGCCGCGTCCCAGTCCAGGTTGTCCCGGCGGCGGTAGCCCTCCATGAGCTCCCGCTTGGCGATCCAGTCCAGCTCCCGGGACAGGCTCATCGGATCGTTCTCCAGCCGGTTGAGCGTGTCCTCCCAGCGGATCAGGATGTCCTTGGTCTGCTCGTCGGCGTCCGACCCGTACCGCTCCTCGACGTACTTGCGGCCCAGCTCGAAGTACTCCATCTGGAGCTGGACGGCGGTGAGTGTCCGGCCGCTGCGCAGAGTGATCAGCTGCTGGAGCTCCGGGTCGTGGGAGACCTGGTGCAGGGTGCGTACGGGCTGGTCGATGGCCAGGTCGACATTGATGAAGCCGTCCTCGATCATGGAGAGGACCAGCGAGGTGGTGCCCAGCTTGAGGTAGGTGGAGATCTCCGAGAGGTTCGCGTCTCCGATGATCACATGGAGCCGGCGGTACTTCTCGGCGTCGGAGTGGGGCTCGTCGCGCGTGTTGATGATCGGGCGCTTGAGGGTGGTCTCCAGGCCGACCTCGACCTCGAAGTAGTCGGCGCGCTGGCTGATCTGGAACCCGTGCTCGTGGCCGTCCTGGCCGATTCCGACCCGTCCGGCGCCGGTGACGACCTGGCGCGAGACGAAGAACGGCGTCAGATGGCGCACGATGTCGGAGAACGGCGTCTCGCGCTTCATCAGGTAGTTCTCGTGCGTGCCGTACGAGGCGCCCTTGTTGTCGGTGTTGTTCTTGTAGAGGTGGATCGGCTGGGCACCCGGGAGCTGGGCCGCGCGCTCGGCGGCCTCGGCCATGATGCGTTCGCCGGCCTTGTCCCACAGGACCGCGTCCCGGGGGTTGGTGATTTCCGGCGAGCTGTACTCGGGGTGTGCGTGGTCGACGTAGAGCCGTGCCCCGTTGGTGAGGATGACGTTGGCCAGGCCGATGTCCTCGTCGGTGAGCTGGCTGGAGTCGGCGGTCTCGCGGGCGAGGTCGAAGCCTCGCGCGTCGCGCAGCGGGTTCTCCTCCTCGAAGTCCCAGCGGGCGCGGCGCGCCCGGTGCATCGCCGCCGCGTAGGCGTTGACGATCTGGGACGAGGTGAGCATGGCATTGGCGTTGGGGTGGCCGGGCACGGAGATCCCGTACTCGGTCTCGATGCCCATTACTCGCCGTACGGTCATGCGGCCCTCCTTGCCCGGCGGCGTCCCCTTCCGGGGGCGGCGCTCAAGTACCGCTGCTTTTCCGGTGCGTGCGCGGTTCGCCCGTCCCGCACTGCGCGACCGGGCGGTATGCCAGAGCCTAGAGCGCCTCTGTGCCGGTGGGGAGATCAATTACGTCATTACTGCGGTGTCGTGGCAGCTGTCCGGAAAGCAACCGGCTGCGGATGCCCGGCCGGGCATCCGCAGCCGGTCCCGTTCTAGAGGTACTGCCCGGTATTCGCCACCGTGTCGATGGAGCGACCGGTGTCCGCGCCCTGCTTTCCGGTGACGAGTGTGCGGATGAAGACGATCCGCTCACCCTTCTTGCCGGAGATCCTGGCCCAGTCGTCCGGGTTGGTGGTGTTCGGCAGGTCCTCGTTCTCCTTGAACTCGTCCACGCATGCCTGGAGGAGGTGGGAGACGCGCAGGCCCTTCTGGCCCTGCTCGAGGAATGCCTTGATGGCCATCTTCTTGGCCCGGTCGACGATGTTCTGGATCATCGCGCCGGAGTTGAAGTCCTTGAAGTACAGGACTTCCTTGTCGCCGTTGGCGTACGTGACCTCGAGGAAGCGGTTCTCCTCGGACTCGGTGTACATCCGCTCGACGACCGACTGGATCATGGCGTGGGCCGCGGCCTCCTTGGAGCCCGTGTGCTCGGCCAGATCGTCCGCGTGCAGGGGCAGCGAGGGCGTGAGGTACTTCGCGAAGATGTCCTTCGCGGCCTCTGCGTCGGGACGCTCGATCTTGATCTTCACGTCGAGGCGGCCGGGTCGCAGGATCGCGGGGTCGATCATGTCCTCGCGGTTGGAGGCGCCGATGACGATGACGTTCTCCAGGCCCTCGACGCCGTCGATCTCGGCGAGCAGCTGGGGGACGATGGTGTTCTCCACGTCCGAGCTGACGCCGGATCCCCGGGTGCGGAAGAGGGACTCCATCTCGTCGAAGAAGACGATGACGGGGGTGCCCTCACTCGCCTTCTCACGGGCACGCTGGAAGACCAGGCGGATGTGGCGCTCGGTCTCGCCGACGTACTTGTTGAGGAGCTCCGGACCCTTGATGTTGAGGAAGTAGCTCTTCCCGGCCGGCTGGCCGGTGACTTCGGCGACCTTCTTGGCAAGGGAGTTGGCCACGGCCTTGGCGATGAGTGTCTTGCCGCAACCGGGCGGACCGTAGAGCAGGATGCCCTTCGGTGGCCGCAGTTCGTGCTCCTTGAAGAGGTCCGGGTGGAGGTAGGGGAGCTCGACCGCGTCCCGGATCAGCTCGATCTGGTCGCCCAGTCCACCGATCTTGTTGTAGTCGATGTCCGGGACTTCTTCGAGGACGAGCTCTTCGACCTCGCTCTTGGGGACGACTTCGTAGACGTAGCCGGACCTGGGTTCGAGCAGCAGGGCGTCGCCGGGGCGGATGGTGATGTCCAGCAACGGCTCGGCGAGCCGCACCACCCGTTCCTCGTCGGTGTGCCCGACCACCAGGGCGCGTTCGCCGTCCTCAAGGATCTCCTTGAGGGTGACGATGTCCCCGGCCCGCTCGAATTCCATGGCGTCGACCACGTTGAGCGCTTCGTTGAGCATGACCTCCTGGCCGCGCCGGAGGTCCGCCAACTCAATGCTGGGACTGACGTTCACCCGGAGCTTGCGGCCCCCGGTGAAGATGTCGCAGGTACCGTCCTCATTCGCCTGCAGGAACACACCGAAGCCGGCCGGCGGCTGTGCGAGCCGGTCGACCTCTTCCTTGAGGGCCACGATCTGGTCCCGGGCCTCACGGAGTGTGCCGGCGAGCCGCTCGTTCTGTGCGGACACGCCTGCGAGGTTGGTCTGGAACTCGACGATCCGCTCTTCGAGAATCCTCGTATGACGCGGAGAGTCGGCGAGCTTACGTCGCAGGACGGCGATTTCCTGCTCAAGATAGGCGACCTGGCCGGCTGGGTCATCGGACCCCCGCCCGGGCCGGATGCCGCGGTTGATGTCGTCGTCGTGGGCTGCCACGGTCCTCACCTCCTCCAAGGGGAGCTGGACGCTTCCTGACCCTACCTGGGTGGGTGATGATTGAAACCCCTAGATCACAAAGACTGTGGGGCGTGTCCGATCTTCACCCTTGCGCTCTCTCCCTCGTGTCAGGTGAATACCCACCCTTCAACCTCCGAAAGCGGCCGGTTGTATCGTCGAACTGTTCAACACCCGTCAGGGCTGGCTTTTTTTGGTTCGGATACGCAGGAACGGCAGGCGAAATGACCGTGCAGCAGGACGCTCCCACCGGTAGCGAGACGCAGGACCTGGAGGTCTGGATCGACCAGGACCTCTGCACGGGCGACGGCATCTGCGTGCAGTACGCGCCGGAGGTGTTCGAGCTGGACATCGACGGTCTCGCGTATGTGAAGAGCGATCAGGACGAGCTGCTCCAGGACAAGGGCGCGACCACGCCCGTCCCGCTGCCGATCCTTCAGGACGTGGTCGACTCGGCCAAGGAGTGCCCGGGCGACTGCATCCACGTACGGCGCGTTTCGGACAGGGTCGAGGTCTTCGGTCCCGAGGCCGGCTGACCGCGGTCCCGGACAGGACGGCGGTCACGCCGGGTGACGGTCAGACTCCGGCGCCGGCGGGGTCCTCCGACTGGCTGCTGCGCACGAAGGCGCCGTTCTGCCACTGCCAGGTGACCTTCTCCTGCTCGTCGGGGCAGCAGGAGGGCACCTCGGGCGAGGAGTAGCCGAGGAGCGTGGCGGAGACGACGCGGTCACGCACCGCGAAGTCTCCGACGCTCATCTTCTGGACGGGGTCCACCAGGGTCGCGACGATCCGTGGTGTGGCCCCGCTTCCCTGTGTGAGGACGTAGACGCCGCTGGGAGGGGTGCCGAATCCGGCCGCGCAGTGGACCACCGCGACCGTCTCCGGCCGGCCGTCGCCGTCCAGGTCGCCGGGGGCCTCCTTGGCCACGGTGTGACCCTGCCCGCCGCATTCCAGAGGGAAGTCCGCCCGGGCCGTGTCCGGCGCGGCCGCGGAGGGTGTGCCGTGCTGCGCCGCGGTGCGGTGCGGGGTGGAGGCCGAGGCGCTCGCATCGGGCTGGAGCAGACCGGCTGCCGCGACGACGGCGGCCATGGCTGCGGCGGTGGCGAGCCAGTGCATCGGCGAGGTGTCGGTGTGCGCGAGGTCCGGGAGCGCGGAGGTCTGCACGCGGGATGTCTCCTGTGGTTCCTGTGGTGCCGAATGCCCGGAAAGGCGGTGCCGTCGGCGGGACGTCGACGGCGGGGTGGGGGTGGCCAGCATCGTGCCACACCTCACACGACAGTGGAACGGTGGGGTCGATACGGATCCTGCTCTGCGTTCGCTGCCCGCTGCCCGCTGCCCCCTGCCCCCTGCCCCCTGCCCCCTGCCCCCTGCCCCCTGCCCCCTGCCCCCTGCCCCCTGCCGGGCAACGCAAAGGCGCCGCCGCCGAGTTCCCGGGTCGGTCCGGGAACTCGGCGGCGGCGCCGGTCTGCCGGGGCGGCAGGGAAGCCCGCGCCCCTGGTTCAGTCGCGGGCGGAGCCGCTCTGGCTGCCCGGGCCGGTGTAGTCCTCGCCGTAGGCGCCCTTGGAGGGACGGCGGCGGCGCGGCGGGGGCTGGACTCCGTCGGCCAGCCGGCGGGCGGTGACGAGGAATCCGGTGTGGCCGATCATGCGGTGGTCCGGGCGGACGGCGAGACCCTCGACGTGCCAGTTGCGGATCATCGACTCCCAGGGCTGCGGTTCGGCGAAGCAGCCGATCTCGCGGATGGACTCGACCGTCCGCGAGAGCTGGGTGGTGGTCGCGACATAAGCGCAGAGGATGCCGCCGGGGACGAGGGCCTTGGAGACGACGTCCAGGCATTCCCAGGGCGCGAGCATGTCCAGGACGACGCGGTCCACGTCGGTTTCCGTGAGGTTGTCCTGGAGGTCGCCGACGGTGAGCTGCCATGCGGGGTGCGGGCTGCCGAAGTAGCGCTCGACGTTCTGCTGGGCGATCTCGGCGAAGTCCTCGCGGCGCTCGTAGGAGTGCAGCATGCCCTGCTCACCGATGGCACGGAGCAGGAAGGTGGAGAGTGCGCCGGATCCGACGCCGGCTTCCACGACGCGGGCGCCGGGGAAGATGTCGCCGAAGGCCAGGATCTGACCCGCGTCCTTGGGGTAGACCACGGCGGCGCCGCGGGGCATGGACAGGACGTAGTCGGGGAGCAGGGGGCGCAGCGCCAGGTAGACGACGTTCCCCGTGGTACGGACAACACTGCCCTCGGGAGCACCGATCAGCTCGTCGTGCGAGAAAGAACCCTTGTGGGTGTGGAAGTTCTTTCCGGCTTCGAGCGTGAAGGTGTAGTGGCGTCCCTTGGGATCGGTGAGCTGGACCTGGTCCCCGACCTTGAAGGGCCCACGTCGGCGGGCGGCACCGGTCGGTTCAGACATGTGACCAGCGTACCGGTGTTTCGGGGGGCTCCGACCGCCCGGCCCGGGTCACCCGGCAGCCTCAGGCGGCGGGGCGGGCCATGGCGGCGACGAACGCGCGCTCGACGTCGGCGGTGGACAGCACTCCGTAGATCTCACCGGTGTCCTCCACGACGAGGTACTCGGTGGCGGGGCTGGCCTTGAGGCGGTCCAGGAGGGCTTCGCCCGCGAGTTCGGCGGAGACCTTCATGCCGTCCGTGAGGTCCTGGGCCAGGCCGCTGACGGCGACCCAGGGGCGGCGGTGTTCGGGGACGGCGACGATCGCGGCTTCCCGGACGAGTGCCTGGGGTTCGCCGCTCGCGTCGACGACGACGAGGGCGCGGGCGCCCGCCTCGTTGGCCCGGCGCAGGGCCTCGGAGAGCGGGGTGCCGGGCTCGACCGGGACGGCGCGCCGGGTGAGGGTGCGGGCCTGCAGGTCGGGGAGGTGCTCACGGAGCCGGGCCATGCGCAGGCTGTTGCCCGCACCGGTCCAGATGATGGCGGCGAGGATCGCGGCGAGCAGGGCGTCGGTGACGGTGTCCATGCCGCTGATCTCGCGGTTGCTGCTCCCGAGGGACCCGGTGTGGGTGAGGAGGGGCAGGCCGATGAGGGTGATGACGGCGAGGGCGCGGCCGACCCAGGCGGCGGCGACGGTGCCGCTCATCGGGCGGCCGGTGATCTTCCACACGACGGCGCGGAGCATCCGGCCGCCGTCGAGCGGGAGGCCGGGAAGGAGGTTGAACGCGGCAACGATGAGGTTGGAGATCATCAGTCCGCCGAGCAGCACGCCGGGCACGGTGCCCGCTTCGACGAACTTCATCGGGACGTAGAAGACCCCGGCGAGGACGAGGGAGAGCAGCGGGCCGACGAAGGCGAGGACGAATTCGCGGCCGGGGGTCTCCGATTCCTTCTCGATCTCGGAGACGCCGCCGAAGAACTGGAGCTGGATGCGGCGGACCGGGAGCTTGTAGCGCAGGGCGACGACCGTGTGCGCCAGCTCGTGGACGAGCACGGAGGCGTAGAACGCGATCGCGAAGAAGAGGGCGACCAGATAGCGTGCCGCGCCGAGGTCGGGCAGCACGCGGTCGAGCTGGCCGCCGAAGACCCAGGTGATCAGGGCTGCCACGACGAACCAGCTGGGTGCCACGTAGACCGGCACACCGAAGGGGCGGCCCATGAGGATGCCGCCTCCCGGCTCTTCCTTGCGTCCCGGTGCGCCCTTGTCGGGGCCGTCGCCGGGGCCCTTACCCCCTGCGCCGGGCTGCGGCCGCCCGCTGTCGCCGCTCTCGTCCACGAGGTCCCTTCGGTCGGTGCCGTTTCGGCACGATCATGCAGTGTTCGAGGGTCTGTGGTCGATGGTATGCCGATTGGTGTCAGTGGCGGGTCGTAGGGTCTTCGTCATGACTTCAGTACCGCGGCCGCCTCAGCCGCCCTCGTCCCTTTCGCCGTCGCGGGCGAGCGATTTCATGCAGTGCCCCCTGCTGTACCGCTTCCGGGTCATCGACAAGCTGCCGCAGAAGCCCAGTGAGGCAGCTACCCGGGGCACGTTGGTGCATGCGGTTCTGGAGCGGCTCTTCGACAATCCTGCGGCGGATCGCACGCCGGGCCGGGCCACGTCGCTGATCCCGGCGCAGTGGGACCGGCTGCTGGAGTCGAAGCCGGAGCTGTCGGAGCTGTTCGCCGAGGATCCGGAGGGCGAGCGGCTCGCGCGGTGGCTGTCGGAGGCGGAGCGGCTGGTGGAGCGCTGGTTCTCGCTGGAGGATCCGACGCGCCTGGAGCCGGCCGAGCGGGAGATGTTCGTCGAGACCGAGCTGGAGTCGGGGCTGCGGCTGCGCGGGGTGATCGACCGGATCGACGTGGCGCCGACGGGTGAGGTCCGGATCGTCGACTACAAGACGGGGAAGGCGCCGCGTCCGGAGTACGCGGAGGGCGCGCTGTTCCAGATGAAGTTCTACGCGCTGGTGATCTGGCGGCTCAAGGGTGTGGTGCCGCGCCGGCTCCAGCTGGTCTACCTCGGCAGCGGCGATGTGATGACGTACGACCCGGTGGTGGCGGACCTGGAGCGGGTGGAGCGCAAGCTGCTGGCCCTCTGGGACGCGATCTCGCTGGCCACGGAGACCGGTGAGTGGCGGCCGCGGCCGACGAAGCTGTGCGGCTGGTGCGACCATCAGGCGCTCTGTCCCGAATTCGGCGGGACTCCCCCGGTGTATCCGCTGCCGGTGCGCCCGGCGGAATCACCGCAGGATGACCAGGGCAGAATGGACCCGGTCCGGGCTGAGGCCGGCCGGCCTGCGGCCCTTGAAGGACATTGAGGAGATCTCGTGGCAATCCGCGTCCTGCTGGTCGACGACCAACCACTGCTGCGTACCGGCTTCCGGATGATTCTGGAAGCGGAGGGCGATCTCGCGGTGGTGGGCGAGGCCGGTGACGGTCTCCAGGCGCTCGACCAGGTGCGGGCGCTGCAGCCCGATGTGGTGCTGATGGACATCCGGATGCCGCGGATGGACGGTGTCGAGGCGACGCGCCAGATCACCGGTCCCGGCCGCGACGGTCCGGCGAAGGTGCTGGTGCTGACGACGTTCGATCTGGACGAGTACGTGGTGGAGGCGCTGCGCGCCGGCGCGAGCGGCTTCCTGCTGAAGGACGCGCCGGCCAATGAGCTGGTGCAGGCGATCCGGGTGGTCGCGGGCGGCGAGGCGATGCTCGCCCCGAGCATCACGCGCAGGCTGCTCGACAAGTACGCGGACCATCTGCCGTCCGGCGAGGAGCCGGTGCCGGACACGCTGCACACGCTCACGGACCGTGAGGTGGAGGTCCTGAAGCTGGTCGCACGCGGCCTGTCGAACGCGGAGATCGCCGCCGATCTGTTCGTCAGCGAGACCACGGTCAAGACGCATGTGGGTCATGTGCTGACGAAGCTGGGGCTGCGCGACCGCGTGCAGGCCGCGGTGTACGCGTACGAGAGCGGACTGGTGCGCCCCGGCGCCCAGTGACCCCGCGAGGGGCGGACGGCCGGGGCGGGCGGATCAGCTGGTGCCGAGTTCCCAGAGGTGGATGTCGGCGGACGAGGTGACCGCCCATTCGACACCGGTGAGGCCGTCGCGGGAGGCGACGTACTGCTTGCCCTGCCAGACCGGGAGGACCGGGACGTCCTCGGCGACGATGTCCTGGAGCTTCTTGAAGGTCGTGGCGGCGGCGCTGCGGTCGGCCTCGCGGCGGGACTCGGGGATGAGCGTCTTCTGGGCCGCGGTCGACCGGTAGGGCGAGTTGAGGAAGTTGTCCGTGTCGAGGAACGGCGCCGTGTAGTTGTCCGGGTCCGGGAAGTCGGGGAACCAGCCCATGCCGTACACGGCGTAGTCGCGGCGCAGCTCCGCGGGGCGGTACTTCGCCCAGGGGGTGCCCTTGACGGAGACGTCGAAGAGTCCGGTGCTGTTGAGCTGCCGCTTCAGGGTCGCGAACTCGTCGGCGGTGGCTTCGCCGTAGTAGTCGCTCGTGTAGTTCAAGGTGAACTTCACCGGGGTGTGAATGCCCGCGTCCTTCAGGATCGTGGCGGCCTTGGTGGCGCTGGGTTCGCCGTACTTGTTGAAGAACGAGTTCGTGTGTCCGGTGATGCTGGACGGAATCAGTGAGTACAGCGGTTCGGCCGTGGTGCCGTACACCTCGCTCGCGATCTGGCCGCGGTCGATGATCTGGGCCATGGCCTGGCGGACCGCCTTGTTCTTCACGGCGGGGGCCTCGGTGTCGAAGCCGAGGTACCTGATGGCGAGGCCGGGCATCTCGGTGAGCTTGATGCCGTCCTTGGGGTGCTCCAGCATCTGCTGGGACTGCTTCGGCGACATGGTGCGCGTCATCATGTCGATCTTCTTCTCGTCGAGCGCCTTGCCCATGGCCGCGGCGTCGGGGAAGGAATCCAGTTCGACCTTCTCGTTCAGCACCTTGAGATCCCCCTTGTAGCGGGGGTTCCTGGTGAAGACGACCTTCTCCACGCGGCCGTTCTTCACTTCCGGCTTCATCGTGTACGGACCCGATCCGTCCACCTGGAATCCGCTGCGGGGCGTGGTCGCCGGATATTTGTCCCGCTGGACTATTCCGGCGGGCGGCGTCGCGAGTTTGTACGGGAAGGTGGCGTCCGAAGTCCGGAGGTGGAATACGACCTCGCGGTCGCCCATGGTCTCGATGGTGTCGATGTTGTTGAGCAGGGCCATCGGTCCGTTGGCGGACTTGATCCGGATCACGCGGTCGATGGAGTACTTGACGTCCTCGGCGGTGACGGGGCTGCCGTCCGCGAAGGTCAGGCCGCTGCGCAGCTTGCAGCGGTAGCTCTCGTTGGCCATGTCGGTGAAGAGACAGCTCTCGGCGGCCTCGGGCGTCGGCAGGCCGCCGCTGCGCGGGACGTGCATCAGGGTCTGGACCGTCTGCCGCAGTACGTTCCAGACGCCCGCCTCGTAGCCGAGGGCGGGGTCGAGGGGCGCGGGGGCGTCCTTCGAGGCGACGAACTGGTCCGTAGTGCCGACAACGATGGCGCCGTTGCCATCGCTCCCGCCGTCCGACGCGCCGCAGGCGGCGAGTACGGGCGCGAGCAGGCCGACGACGGCCGGCAGCACCAGAGTCTTGCGGTTCATCGTGGACGCTCTCCCTCATGCGGTCATGGAGAAAACGACATTAGTAGGCGCCCCGTCATTGCCGGACCGGTGTCGCGGCGCACGTAATCAGAGGGGCTGGAAAGCCGACGGTGAGCCGATTTCCTGCTCCCGGAATGATTCGTACACGGATTCACCAATCGGGACACTTGGGGACACCGGACGGGCGGCACGGCGGATTCCGGAGTCACTTCGATCATCGAATGAGTGACGAAGCTCACGCGGCGGACACCCTGGCGGATTGACATGTACCCGCCTTATCGACACCGCGATGCGACATAAAACGCACGGCCTTTCGCGAGAGTTTTTCCATTCATTCACAGAAATACTCTCGGTATGCGGATCACCGCATACCGGTGACCAGGCCCCTGAGAAATGCGAGATCGACTTCTTCGAGCGAACCGACGACGACCCGGCCGGCCGCCGGTGCGATCGGGGCCACGGACGGCACGGCGACCACCCGGCACCCCGCGGCCTCCGCGGCGGCCACGCCCGTCGCGGTGTCCTCGATGACGGCGCAGAGCCGGGGGTCGGCCCCGAAGCCGCGCGCGGCCGTGAGGTAGGGCTCCGGGTGGGGCTTCGTGCGGGTGACCTCGTCGCCCGCGACGGTGAGCGCGAAGTGGTGACGGCCCACCGAGTCCAGAACCCGGTCGATGATCCGGCGGTGCGAGGCGGAGACGAGGGCGGTGGGAACCTCGTGTCTCGCGAGCTCGGCGAGCAGCCGTGCCGCGCCCGGCATCAGCGGCACTCCGTCGGCGATGCGCTTCTCGAAGCGGTCGTTGAGCAGCACGGTCAGTTCGTCGAGGGTGACGTCCGCGCCGGTCACGTCCATGAGATATCCGGCGCTGCGGGTCATCGGCCCGCCGACGACCACGTCCTTCCACGCCTCGTCCAGCCGGTGCCCCAGATCGGCGAAGACCGACACCTCGGCGTCCCACCAGAACCCCTCGGTGTCGACCAGGGTGCCGTCCATGTCGAGAAAGACGGCCTGCAGGGCTGCACCCTCGGCCGTACGGGTCGGGGACGCGGGGATCGTACTGGTCATCCGGCACACCTTCCATGAGGGACGAGAAGGCCGGCCGCCTTTCCCGGAGGGAGGGCGACCGGCCTGCACTGGACCGACCAGTGTACGACTCGTGCTGCTACCGCGCGTCTAACGGAGCCTTACCGCGCGTTGAAGTACTTCGCTTCGGGGTGGTGGATGACGATCGCGTCAGTGGACTGCTCGGGGTGGAGCTGGAACTCCTCCGACAGGTGGACCCCGATCCGCTCCGGCTGGAGCAGGTCGGCGATCTTCGCCCGGTCCTCCAGGTCCGGGCACGCACCGTAACCGAGGGAGAAGCGCGCACCGCGGTACTTGAGCGCGAACATGTCCTCGACATCGGCCGGGTCGTCGCCCGCGAAGCCGAGCTCGGAGCGGACCCGGGCGTGCCAGTACTCGGCGAGCGCCTCGGCGAGCTGGACGGACAGGCCGTGCAGCTCCAGGTAGTCACGGTAGGAGTTGGCTTCGAAGAGCTTGGCGGTCTCGCCGCCGATCTTCGAGCCGACGGTGACGACCTGGAGGCCGATGACGTCCGTCTCGCCGGACTCCTCGGGGCGGAAGAAGTCCGCGAGGCACAGGCGGCGGCCGCGGCGCTGGCGCGGGAAGGTGAAGCGGGTGCGCTCGGAGCCGTCCTCGTGGAGCAGGATCAGGTCGTCGCCCTTGGAGACGCAGGGGTAGTAGCCGTAGACGACGGCGGCTTCGAGGAGGTTCTCGGTGTGGAGCTTGTCGAGCCAGCCGCGCAGGTGGGGACGGCCCTCGGTCTCGGCGAGCTCCTCGTAGGTGGGTCCGTCGCCGGCGCGGGCCTGCTTGAGGCCCCACTGGCCCTTGAAGAGGGCGCCTTCGTCCAGCCAGGAGGCGTACTCCTTGAGCTGGATGCCCTTGACGACGCGGCTTCCCCAGAACGGCGGGGTGGGGACGGGGTTGTCGACGGCGACGTCGGAGCGCACGCCCTCCTCCGGCTCCTCGACTTCCAGCACGGCCGTGTCGCGCCGGGGGACGCGGCGTTGCTTGAGTTCGGGGAGAGTGGCTCCGGGGACGCCGCGCTTGACCGCGATCAGGGCGTCCATCAGGCGCAGGCCCTCGAACGCGTCGCGGGCGTAGCGGACCTCGCCCTCGTAGATCTCGTGGAGGTCCTGTTCCACGTAGGCACGGGTGAGGGCCGCGCCGCCCAGGATCACCGGATAGTCGGCGGCCAGCTTGCGCTGGTTGAGCTCCTGGAGGTTCTCCTTCATGATCACGGTGGACTTGACCAGGAGACCGGACATGCCGATGACGTCGGCCTTGTGTTCCTCGGCGGCGTCCAGGATCGCGGAGACGGGCTGCTTGATGCCGATGTTGACGACGTTGAACCCGTTGTTGGACAGGATGATGTCGACGAGGTTCTTGCCGATGTCGTGGACGTCGCCGCGCACCGTGGCCAGGACGATGGTGCCCTTGCCCTCGGCGTCGGACTTCTCCATGTGCGGCTCCAGGTGGGCCACCGCGGTCTTCATGACCTCGGCGGACTGGAGCACGAACGGCAGCTGCATCTGGCCCGAGCCGAAGAGCTCGCCGACGACCTTCATGCCCTCCAGCAGGGTGTCGTTGACGATGTCGAGCGCCGGGCGGGACTTCAGCGCCTCGTCGAGGTCGGCCTCCAGGCCCTTCTTCTCGCCGTCGATGATCCGGCGCTGGAGGCGCTCGTCGAGCGGCAGCGCGAGGAGTTCCTCGGCCTTGCCCTCCTTCATCGACTTCATGTTGACGCCCTCGAACAGCTCCATGAGCCGCTGCAACGGGTCATAGCCCTCGGCGCGGCGGTCGTAGATCAGGTCGTGGGCGGCCTTGACCTGCTCCTCGTCCAGCCGGGCGATGGGAAGGATCTTCGACGCGTGCACGATCGCGGAGTCGAGACCGGCCTTGACGCACTCGTCCAGGAAGACGGAGTTCAGGACGACGCGGGCCGCCGGGTTCAGACCGAACGAAATATTGGAGAGGCCCAGCGTGGTCTGGACGTCGGGGTGACGCTTCTTCAGCTCACGGATCGCGCCGATCGTGGCGACGCCGTCGCCCCGTGACTCCTCCTGGCCGGTACAGATCGTGAAGGTCAGGGTGTCGATGAGGATGTCCGACTCCTGGATGCCCCAGTTGCCGGTCAGGTCCTCGATCAGCCGCTCGGCGATCGCGACCTTGTGCTCGACGGTCCGGGCCTGGCCCTCCTCGTCGATCGTCAGGGCGATCAGCGCGGCACCGTGCTCGGCGGCCAGCCGGGTGACCTTCACGAAACGCGACTCGGGCCCGTCACCGTCCTCGTAGTTCACCGAATTCAGCACCGCACGCCCGCCGAGCTTCTCCAGACCCGCCCGCAGCACCGGCAGTTCGGTGGAGTCCAGCACGATCGGGAGCGTCGAGGCGGTCGCGAAACGGCCGGCCAGCTCCTCCATGTCCGCGACGCCGTCGCGGCCCACGTAGTCGACGCACAGGTCGAGCATGTGCGCGCCCTCGCGGATCTGGTCGCGGGCCATCTCCACGCAGTCGTCCCACCGGGCCTCCAGCATGGCCTCGCGGAACTTCTTCGACCCGTTGGCGTTCGTACGCTCACCGATCGCGAGGTACGAGGTGTCCTGACGGAACGGAACCGTCTGGTACAACGACGCGGCCCCCGGCTCCGGGCGCGGCTCGCGCTCGGCGGGGACGGTGCCCCGTACCCGGTCCACCACCTGGCGCAGGTGCTCCGGAGTCGTGCCGCAGCACCCGCCCACCAATGACAGCCCGTACTCGCGGACGAACGTCTCCTGCGCGTCGGCCAGGCCCTCGGGGTCCAGCGGGAAGTGCGCGCCGTCCTTCGTGAGTACCGGCAGGCCCGCGTTCGGCATGCAGAGCAGCGGGATCCGGGAGTGGCGGGTGAGGTAGCGCAGGTGCTCGCTCATCTCGGCCGGACCGGTCGAACAGTTCAGCCCGATCATGTCGACGCCCAGCGGCTCCAGCGCGGTCAGCGCGGCGCCGATCTCCGAGCCCAGCAGCATCGTCCCGGTCGTCTCGAACGCCAGCGAACACAGCAACGGCAGATCGCTGCCCAGGGCGTCCAGCGCGCGCCGCGCACCGAGCACCGCGGCCTTCGTCTGCAGCAGGTCCTGCGTCGTCTCCACGATCAGCGCGTCCGCACCGCCCGCGATCAGCCCCTCGGCGTTCTGCTGGAAGCCGTCCCGCAGCGTGAGGTAGGGGACGTGGCCGAGTGTCGGCAGCTTCGTCCCCGGACCCATCGAACCCAGCACCCAGCGCTGCTGCCCGGTCGAGGCGGTGAACTCGTCCGCCACCTCACGCGCGATGCGCGCGCCGGCCTCGGAAAGTTCGTGGACGCGTTCGGGAATGTCGTACTCGCCCAGAGCCGCCGTGTTGGCGCCGAAGGTGTTCGTCTCCACGCAGTCCACGCCGACGGCGAAGTACTCCTCGTGCACCGAACGCACGATGTCGGGGCGCGTGAGGTTCAGGATCTCGTTGCAGCCTTCGAGGTCCTCGAAGTCCTCCAGCGTGGGGTCCTGCGCCTGGAGCATGGTGCCCATGGCACCGTCGGCCACCACGACTCGGGTGGCGAGCGCCTCGCGGAGGGCTGCGGCTCGGTTCCGGCTGTCGGCGGAAGGGGTCGGCGACGAGGCCATGGATGTACTCCCTGGGATGCGACGGCTGTCGGCTTTGCGGCTTCGGCGGAAGGCGCACCCGGCCAGGGTAGCCGGGCGGCGTCCCGGGGCGTCACTCTGTCCCACGAATCGGACTGCATGCTGTTCAGGCGGTCGTCCGGGGCTGCCGGGGTGCCGCAGAATTCCCTTGCGATCGAGCATGGGTCGGCATGGACCGATACTGTTCAGCATTGTCGAACCGAGGTGGAGGAATACAGCGCGATGGCCAAGAACATCCAGTCGCTGGAGCGGGCAGCCGCGATGCTGCGTCTGCTGGCGGGCGGCGAGCGGCGGCTGGGACTGTCCGACATCGCCTCCTCCCTGGGCCTGGCCAAAGGCACCGCACACGGCATCCTGCGCACGCTCCAGCACGAGGGCTTCGTCGAGCAGGACGCCGCCTCCGGCCGCTATCAGCTGGGGGCCGAGCTGCTGCGCCTGGGCAACAGCTACCTGGACGTCCACGAGCTGCGGGCCCGCGCACTGGTCTGGACGGACGACCTGGCCCGCTCCAGCGGCGAGAGCACCCACCTCGGCGTACTGCACCAGCACGGCGTACTGATCGTCCACCACGTCTTCCGCCCCGACGACAGCCGCCAGGTCCTGGAGGTCGGGGCCATGCAGCCACTGCACTCCACGGCCCTGGGCAAGGTCCTGTCCGCCTACGACCCGGTGGCCCACACGGAGGCCCTGGAGGCGGAGCGCCAGTCCTTCACGCCCCGCACCGTCACCGATCCGGAGGAGTTCGAGTCGATGCTCGACCTGATCCGCGCACGGGGCTGGGCGGCCGACGTGGAGGAGACCTGGGAGGGCGTGGCCGCGGTGGCCGCCCCCATCCACGACCGGCGCCGGATGCCGGTGGGAGCCGTGGCCGTGACCGGTGCGGTGGAGCGGGTGTGCGCGGACGGCGAGCTGCGGCCCGAGCTGGTGGCGGCGGTACGGGACTGCGCCCGCGCGGTCTCACGGGATCTGGGCGCCAGGCGCTTCTGAGCTTCCTGCGGGATCACCGGTAACGATCGAGTTATAGAACACACACCCCTTGACGCCCCATTCACCTGGGGGAAACACTGCCGTGCACCGGTCGGCATTGTCGAACGCTTAACGGAAATTCGCGTTAAGGTGTGACAGAGCCAAGGCCGGCAACGCCCTCACATGAGGGCGCGGACCACCGGAGGGACCCGGGGTTCGGCTTCCCTGGACGAAGGACAAAGGAGTCGCGGGTGTCCAGCTCCGACATCTTCATCGGCGAGACCATAGGTACCGCCGTACTCATCCTGCTCGGCGGCGGTGTCTGTGCCGCCGTCACGCTCAAGCGCTCGAAGGCACGGGACGCCGGCTGGCTCGCCGTCACCTTCGGGTGGGGCTTCGCTGTGCTGACCGGCGCGTATCTGGCCGGCGGCGTATCCGGAGCGCACCTCAACCCGGCGGTCACCATCGGCCTGGCGATCGAGGGCGGCACCAAGTGGAGCGACGTACCGCTCTACCTCGCCTCCGAACTGCTCGGCGCGATGATCGGCGCGGTGCTGGTCTGGCTGGTCTACTACGGACAGTTCCGGGCCCACCTCACCGACCCGGAGATCCTGAGCGACCATTCGGGTGAGGAGGGCATGGTCGACAAGGCCGCGGCCCCCAAGGCCGGACCGGTGCTCGGCATCTTCACGACGGGCCCCGAGATCCGTAACGCCGTGCAGAACGTCGTCACCGAGATCATCGCCACGATCGTGCTGGTCCTGGCGATCCTCACGCAGGGCCTCAACAACGACGGCAACGGCCTCGGCACGCTCGGCGCGCTGATCACCGCTCTGGTGGTCGTCTCCATCGGTCTCTCGCTCGGCGGCCCGACGGGCTACGCGATCAACCCGGTTCGCGACCTCGGTCCGCGTATCGTGCACGCGCTGCTTCCGCTGCCGAACAAGGGCGGATCCGACTGGGGCTACGCCTGGATCCCCGTCGTCGGACCGCTCGTCGGCGGCGCACTCGCGGGCGGGCTCTACAACCTCGCCTTCGCGTGAGCCCCAGGGCCCAGAGCCGTCACCCCCACCACACAGACTTCCGGGAGCACACCGTGACCGACGCACACACCACCGGCACCCACGGCACCGGGCCGTTCATCGCGGCCATCGACCAGGGCACCACCTCCAGCCGCTGCATCGTCTTCGACAAGGACGGCCGGATCGTCTCCGTCGACCAGAAGGAGCACGAGCAGATCTTCCCGAAGCCGGGCTGGGTCGAGCACAACGCGACCGAGATCTGGGAGAACGTCCAGGAGGTCGTGGCGAGCGCCATCGTCAAGGCCGGCATCACCGCCGCCGACGTGAAGGCGATCGGCATCACCAACCAGCGCGAGACCACGCTGCTCTGGGACAAGCACACCGGTGAGCCCGTCCACAACGCCCTCGTCTGGCAGGACACCCGCACCGACGCGCTCTGCAAGGAGCTCGGCCGCAACGTGGGCCAGGACCGCTTCCGCCGCGAGACCGGACTGCCGCTCGCCTCGTACTTCGCCGGACCCAAGGCCCGCTGGCTGCTCGACAACGTCGAGGGGCTGCGCGAGCGCGCCGAGCGCGGCGACATCCTCTTCGGCACCATGGACTCCTGGATCATCTGGAACCTGACCGGCGGCACCGACGGCGGCGTCCACGTCACCGACGTCACCAACGCCTCGCGCACGCTCCTGATGAACCTGCACACCATGGCGTGGGACGACAAGATCCTCACCTCCATGGACATCCCGGCGGCCCTGCTGCCCGAGATCCGGTCCTCGGCCGAGGTCTACGGCAACGCCAAGGGCGGCGTGCTCGACGGCGTGCCGGTCGCCTCCGCGCTGGGTGACCAGCAGGCCGCGCTGTTCGGCCAGACGTGTTTCGCCGAGGGCGAGGCCAAGTCCACGTACGGCACCGGCACCTTCATGCTGATGAACACCGGCGAGACGCCCGTCAACTCCTACAACGGGCTGCTGACCACGGTCGGCTACCAGATCGGTGACAAGAAGCCGGTCTACGCCCTTGAGGGCTCGATCGCCGTCACCGGTTCGCTGGTGCAGTGGATGCGCGACCAGATGGGCCTGATCCAGTCCGCGGCCGAGATCGAGACCCTGGCCTCGTCGGTCGAGGACAACGGCGGCGCGTACTTCGTGCCGGCGTTCTCCGGCCTCTTCGCCCCGTACTGGCGCCCCGACGCCCGCGGTGTCATCGCCGGTCTCACCCGCTACGTCACCAAGGCGCACATCGCCCGTGCCGTGCTCGAGGCGACCGCCTGGCAGACCCGCGAGATCAGCGACGCCATGACCAAGGACTCCGGCGTCGAACTGACCGCGCTCAAGGTCGACGGCGGAATGACCTCCAACAACCTGCTGATGCAGACCCTCGCCGACTTCCTGGACGCCCCCGTGGTGCGCCCGATGGTCGCCGAGACCACCTGCCTCGGCGCCGCCTATGCCGCCGGCCTGGCCGTCGGCTTCTGGCCCGACACCGACGCGCTGCGCGCCAACTGGCGCCGGGCCGCCGAGTGGACCCCCCGCATGGACGCGGACACCCGCGACCGCGAGTACAAGAGCTGGCTCAAGGCCGTGGAACGGACCATGGGCTGGCTGGACGACGAGGAGTAGACAACATGACCACCCTGCAGAGCGTCCCCGCCCTGGGGACGCACCCGGCCTCCGGCTCCCTTCCGAGCCGTGCCGAGACTCGGGAGCAGCTCTCCAAGGCGACGTACGACCTCCTGGTCATCGGTGGCGGCATTCTGGGCATCTCCACCGCCTGGCACGCCGCGCAGTCCGGGCTGCGGGTGGCCCTGGTGGACGCCGGCGACTTCGCCGGCGCCACCTCCTCCGCCTCCTCCAAGCTGCTCCACGGCGGTCTGCGCTACCTGCAGACCGGTGCGGTGAAGCTGGTCGCGGAGAACCACTTCGAGCGCCGTGCGGTATCGCGTCAGGTGGCCCCGCACCTGGCCAACCCGCTCACCTTCTACCTCCCCGTGTACAAGGGCGGACCGCACGGCGCGGCGAAGCTCGGCGCGGGTGTGTTCGCGTACTCGGCGCTGTCCGCCTTCGGTGACGGCGTCGGCCATGTGATCAGCCCGGCCAAGGCGCAGCGCGATGTGCCCGAGCTGCGTACGGACAACCTGAAGGCCGTCGCGGTGTACGGCGACGACCAGATGAACGACGCGCGGATGGCGCTGATGACGGTCCGCGCGGCCGTCGAGGCGGGGGCGACCGTCCTCAACCACGCGGCGGTGACCGGGCTGCGGTTCACCAAGGGCCGGGTGACGGGCGCCGATCTGGAGGACCGTCAAGACGGCACCGAGTTCGGTGTGACCGCCCGGCTGGTGCTTAACGCCACCGGTCCGTGGGTCGACCACCTGCGGAAGATGGAGGACCCGAACGCGGCGCCTTCGATACGTCTGTCCAAGGGTGCGCACCTGGTGCTCAAGCGCACCCGCCCCTGGAAGGCCGCGCTGGCCACCCCGATCGACAAGTACCGCATCACGTTCGCCCTGCCGTGGGAGGACATGCTGCTCCTCGGTACGACGGACGAGGAGTACGAGGGCGACCCGGCGGACGTCGCGGTGACCGAGAAGGACACCGCGCAGATCCTGGACGAGGCGGCGTTCTCGATCAAGGACCAGCAGCTGTCGCGCGATCTGATCACGTACTCCTTCGCGGGGCTGCGGGTGCTGCCGGGCGGGCCCGGTGACACCTCCAAGGCCAAGCGCGAGACGGTGGTGACCGAGGGCCGCGGCGGGATGCTGTCGGTGGCCGGCGGCAAGTGGACGACGTTCCGCCACATCGGCCGTACGGTGATGAACAAGCTGGCCGCGCTCCCCGGGCACCCCCTGGCCGAGGACATGGAGCCGATGGCCCGGCTGCCGAGGAAGCTCCCGCTGCCCGGCATCGCCAACCCGAACGCGGTGGCGCACCGGCTGCTGGTCGACGGCGGTACGCCGGGTCCCCGGATGTCCGCCGACACGGCACGGCACCTGGCCACGCACTACGGTTCGCTGTCCTTCGACATCGCCCGGCTGGCCAACGACAAGCCGGAGCTCGCGCAGCGCATCCACCCCGACGCGCCGGAGATCTGGGCGCAGGTCGCCTACGCCCGCGACCACGAGTGGGCCGAGACGGCGGACGACGTCCTGCGGCGCCGGACGACGCTGACGATCCGGGGTCTGGCGACGGACGAGATCCGGGCCGGCGTCGAGTCGATGCTGGACGACCGCAAGAGCTGAGCCGTCGAGGAGGGGGCGGCGTCCCATGGGCGCCGCCCCCTCCTTCGTGTTTCCTGTGCCGATTCACACGGGCGGTTCCGGACTCCGCCGGACGGAACGGGCGAACCGCTCCGGCCGGGCGGGACGGCGGGGCCCGGGGTTGCCCCGAAGGGCGCACCGGTCGTCCGCGGGGACGCATAATGGTGCGATACATCGGATGTCTGGAGGTCGCCCATGGCTGTCACTGACGAGGCCATCGAGAAGATCAAGGGAATGATCGTCTCGGGTGCGCTGAGGCCCGGCGATCGTCTCCCCAAGGAGAGCGAACTCGCCGCGGAGCTCGGTCTGTCCCGCAACTCACTGCGGGAAGCGGTGCGCGCCCTGTCGCTGATGCGCATTCTCGACGTACGACAGGGCGACGGCACGTACGTCACGAGTCTCGATCCGCAGCTGCTGCTGGAGGCCCTGAGCTTCGTGGTGGACTTCCACCGCGACGACACGGTGCTGGAGTTCCTGGCGGTCCGCCGGATCCTGGAGCCGGCCGCGACCGCGATGGCGGCGAGCCGGATCAGTGAGGAGCAGCTGGACGTGCTGAGCGCACAGCTGGACGCGCTGGGTGAGCACCCCTCGGTCGAGGAGCTGGTGGCCTGCGACCTGGAGTTCCACCGCGGCATCGTGCAGTCGTCCGGCAACTCGGTGCTCTGCTCGCTGCTCGACGGTCTTTCGGGGCCGACGACCCGGGCGCGGGTCTGGCGCGGTCTGACCCAGGAGGACGCGGTGAGCCGCACGCTCCACGAGCACCGGGCGATCGTCTCGGCGCTGCGGGACCGCGACGCGGAGGCTGCGCGGGCCTGGGCGACGGTGCATGTGGCGAGCGTGGAGCAGTGGCTGCGGTCGACGCTGTAGCTGCGCGTGCGGCAGCGGGAAGGGGCGGGTGGGGTTTTCCCCTACCCGCCCCTTCCCGTAACCGGGGCTCCGCCCCGGACCCCGCGCCTCAAACGCCGGCGAGGCTGGATGCGCCCCGTCCGTTCAGTCCTGCTTCTCACCGCTCGCGAAGCGGGAGATGACCAGGGCGACGATGATGATGGCACCGTTGAGGAACTGGTTCCACAGCGCCGGAACGCCGCCGAGCGTCATCACGTTGACCACCAGCTGGAGTGTCAGTACGCCGGTCAGCGCACCGAACAGCGTGCCTCGCCCGCCCTTGAGGCTGATGCCGCCGATCACGGCCGCGGCGAACACCTGGAAGATCCAGCCGTTGCCCTGGGTCGCGGCGACCGCCCCGTAGTGGCCGGTGTAGAGGATGCCCGCGAACGCTGCCAGCAGACCGCCGATGGCGAGCACGATCCAGGTGACCCGGTCGACCCGGATGCCCGCGGCGCGTGCCGCTTCCGGGTTGCCGCCGATCGCGTACAGCGAGCGTCCGTGGCGCAGCCAGGCCAGGGCCGCGCCACCGATCGCGAAGAGGACCAGGCAGATCCAGACGGCGGCCGGGGCCCCGAACCACGAGGTCTTGCCGAGGTAGCGGAAGGACTCCGGGACATCGGTGATGGACTTGCCCTCGGTGATGCCGATGTGCAGGCCGCGCAGCATCGTCAGCATGCCGAGCGTGGCGATGAAGCCGTTGACCCGGAGCTTCAGCATCAGGAAACCGTTGATGGCTCCGATGACGAGCCCGACCAGCAGACAGAGCGGGATCGCCGACCAGCTGGGAAACAGTCCGAGGCCGGCGAAGCGGCCGCCCTCGGAGTCCAGCACCAGCCACATGGCGACGACGGGCGCGATGCCGATCGTCGACTCCAGCGAGAGGTCCATCCGGCCGCAGATGAGGATCAGCGCCTGGCCCAGGACCAGCAGGCTCAGCTCCGAGGACTGCTGGACGACACTGATCAGGTTGTCGGAGGTGAGGAAGACCGGCGAAACGATGAAGCCGATCACCATCAGCACCAGGATCACCGGCACCAGCGAGAAGTCGCTCCACCGGATCAGCTTGAGCCGGCTCAGCGGGCCGGCCTCGCCCGCACCTCCCTTCAGAGCCCCGTCGATGTCCTCGGCCGTGGACGGCCGTATCGTGCCGGTCATTCCCTTTCCCCCACACCTTCCATGGCGGCGACGAGTTCCCCGTCGGACCACCCGCTTGCGAATGTTGCGACGACCCGCCCGTGGAACAGGGCGAGGACCCGGTCGCAGACCCGCAGATCGTCCAGCTCGTCCGAGACGACGACTGCGGCGTTGCCCTCGTCGGCGACCCGCCGGACGACCCCGAGCAGCGAGTCCTTGGACTTGACGTCCACACCGGCGGTGGGCCGGACCGCCACCAGCACGCTGGGCCCCCGGGCCAGTGCGCGGGCGACCACCACCTTCTGCTGGTTGCCGCCGGAGAGCCCGGACACGGGCTGCTCGGGCCCCTGGGTCTTGATGTCCAGCGATTCGATCATGCCCCGGGCGAACTCCCGCGTACGGGAAGGCAGTACGGTCCCCCACGGGCCGAGCTGGTCGGCGACCGTGAGCGTGGCGTTCTCGGCGACGCTGCGCTCCAGGACCAGGCCCTGGTCGTGCCGGTCCTCGGGGATGTAGCCGATCCCGGCGGCCAGGGCGTGCGGCACGCTGCCCGAGCGGACGGCCTGTCCGCGCACCCGGACCGTACCGCCGCCCGCCTTGCGCATGCCCGCCAGCACCTCGCCGAGCACGGTGTTGCCGCTCGCCGCGGAGCCGGCGAGACCGAGCACCTCGCCGGGGCGCACCTGGAGGTCCAGCGGTTCGAACCGGCCTTCCAGGGTGAGCCCTTCGGTACACAGGACGGGCTCCGCCGAGGCATCGGGGGGCGTGGCGGTGCCGGCCGCGTGCCAGGCGACGGCTCCGGCGGACTTCTCGCCCGTCATGGCCGCCACCAGCTCCGTCTTCGTGACGTCGGCGACCGGGGCGGTCAGTACGTGGCGGGCGTCCCGGTAGACGGTGACCGCCGTGCACAACTCGTACACCTCCTGCAGGTGGTGGGAGATGAAGAGGAACGCCACTCCCTGGTCCTGCAGTTCCCGGAGCTTGTCGAAGAGCCGGCCGATGCCGCGGGCGTCGAGCTGGGCGGTCGGCTCGTCGAGGATGATCAGCCGGGCGCCGAAGGAGAGCGCCCGGGCGATCTCGACGAACTGCCGCTGCTCGACCGCGAGATCGCGTGCCCGGGTGTTCGGGTCGACCTGGACGCCGTACTCGGCGAGGAGCTGCTCCGCGCGTTTGCGCAGCTTCCCCCAGCTGATCCAGCGGGCCTTGTCGTCGAACCGGTTGAGGAAGAGGTTCTCGGCGACGGTCAGATCGGGGACGACCATCGACTTCTGGTAGACGCAGGCGACCTTCGACTGCCAGGCCGTGGTGTCCCCGAAGGCGGGCGCGGGCTCCCCGCCGAAGGTGACCGTGCCCGCGTCCGCCTTGTGGAGGCCGGTCAGTACGCTGACCAGCGTCGACTTTCCCGCGCCGTTGCGTCCGACGAGTGCGTGCGACTCACCGGGCCGCACCATGAGCTTCACCCCGTCGAGCGCCACGGTCGGCCCGAAGCGCTTGACGACGCCTTCCGCCTGTACGGCAGGTGGTGGTGCCTGGTCCATGACTAGCTCTTCTTCTCCAGCTGGTTGGCCCACAGCTTCGGGTCGTCGACGTTGTCCTTCGTCACCAGGGGCGCGGGGAGCTGGTCCTCGAAGCCGTTCGGGATCTTGATGATGTTCGAGTCGTGGTCGGTGGGACCTTCCTTGAAGGTCTTCCCTTCCAGGGCCGCCTTGGCGTAGTACAGCGCGTACTTCGCGTACAGGTCGGCGGGCTGGGAGATCGTCGCGTCGATCTTCCCGGCCTTGATGGCGTCGAACTCCTCCGGGATGCCGTCGTTGGAGATGATCGTGATGTGGCCCGGGGTGCCGGCCGGCTTCAGCAGCTTCTTCTGCTCCAGCAGCGCGAGGGTGGGCTGCAGGAAGACGCCGCCCGCCTGCATGTAGATGCCGTTGATGTCGGGGTGCGCGGCCAGGGTGGACTGGAGCTTCGCGGAGGCGACGTCGCCCTTCCAGTCGGTGGCCAGCTCGAACACCTTGATGTCCGGGAAGTCCTTGTCCATGCATGCCTTGAAGGCCTCGGACCGGTCGCGGCCGTTGATCGAGGACAGGTCGCCCTGGAACTCGACGACCTTGCCCTTGCCCTTCAGCTGCTCGCCGAGGTACTTGCAGGCGTTCGTCCCGTACGCCTTGTTGTCGGCCCGCACCACCATGTAGATGTCGCCCTTGTCGGGGCGGGTGTCGACGCTGATGACGGGGATCTTCTTCTCGTTCAGCGTGTTGAGCGACTCGGCTATCGCGCCGGTGTCCTGGGGGGCCATCACCACGGCCTTGGCGCCCTGGTCGGTGAAGGTCTGGACGTTGGCGACGAGCTTGCCGATGTCGTTCTGGGAGTTGGTCAGCGGCAGGGCCTTGACCCCACCGTCCTTCACCCCCTTCTCGACGTAGTTCTGGTAGGAGTTCCAGAAGTCGCTGTCGCTGCGCGGCAGGTCGATGCCGACCTTGCCGCCACCCGCACCGTCGTCCGATGACTCGCGGTTGCAGCCCGCGAGGACAGTGACGGCCAGCAGCACGGCGCAGGCCGCCGCACTCGTCGTACGCACTCTCATTGGTGTCCCGTTCCTTTGTGGAGTACCGGCTCGAAGGATCTGATGGCATTGCGGGGTGCGTGGTACAGGTGGTGCGGATGCTGTGAGAGGTACGGTCCGGACCGTCCAGTCCGGACCTCTCACGGTCAGCCGTCGGCGGGGCGCAGGCGCAGGCCCTGCATTCCACCGTCGACGGCCAGTGCCGTGCCCGTCACGGAGGCCGCGGCGGGGCTGGCGAGGTACAGGATCGCGGCGGCCACCTCGTCGGCGGAGACCAGCCGGCCCAGCGGCTGCCGCCCGTTGAGGGCCGCACGTTCGGCGGCCGGGTCGTCGGCCTGGCCCAGGAGCCGGCCGATCCACGGGGTGTCCGCGGTGCCCGGGTTGACGCAGTTGACGCGGACGCCCTCGCGGACGTGGTCGGCTGCCATGGCCAGCGTCAGGGACAGGACGGCGCCCTTGCTCGCGCTGTACAGGGCGCGCTGGGGCAGCCCCGCCGTCGCGGCGATCGAGCAGGTCTGGGTGATCGAGACGGCGCCGGGGCGCTCGGCGGCGGCCCTGCGCAGGTGCGGCAGGGCGTGCCGGGCGGTGCGGACCATGCCGAGGACGTTGATGTCCAGGACCCGGGTCCACTCCTCGTCGTCGTTGTCCTCGACGGTGCCGATGGATCCGATGCCCGCGTTGGACACGAGCGTGTGCAGGGAGCCCAGTTCGGCGGCCGCGCGGTCCACGCCCTCGCGGACGGCGGCGTCGTCGGTGACGTCCGCCTTGACGGCGAGGATGCCCTTAGGGGCCCCCGCGGTCTCCCGGTCGAGCACCGCGACGCGCGCCCCGCGCTCCAGCAGCATGGTCGCGACAGCGGCCCCGATACCGGAGGCGCCGCCCGTCACCAGAGCGTTCATCCCCTCGAAGTCGCGTGTGCCGGTCATCGGCTGTCCTCCTTGTTGGTGCGGCGGGCCTGCCATACGGGGCCCTCCGGGTAGCGGTGTGCGGCGATCGACTCGGGGTGCATGCGGGCGGAGAAGCCCGGCGCCGCCGGGGCGGTGTAGCGCCCGGACTCGATCACGGCGGGGTCGACGAAGTGCTCGTGGAGGTGGTCGACGTACTCGATCACCCGGTCCTCCCAGGTGCCGGAGACCGCCACGTAGTCGAACATCGAGAGGTGCTGGACCAGCTCGCACAGTCCGACGCCGCCCGCGTGCGGGCAGACGGGCACGCCGAACTTGGCGGCGAGCAGCAGGATCGCCAGGTTCTCGTTGACACCGGCGACGCGTGCCGCGTCGATCTGGACGAAGTCGACGGCTCCGGCCTGGAGCAGCTGCTTGAACACGACGCGGTTGGCGACGTGTTCACCGGTGGCGACCTTGACCGGCTGGCCGGCGCGCACGGCGGCGTGGCCGAGGACGTCGTCGGGGCTGGTCGGCTCCTCGATCCAGTGCGGGTCGTACGGCGCGAGCGCGGTCATCCACTCCACCGCGTCCGCGACGTCCCAGCGCTGGTTGGCGTCGACCGCGATCCGTACGTCGGTGCCGACGGCCCGACGGGCGAGCGCGAGCCTGCGGACGTCGTCGCCGACGTCACCGCCGACCTTCAGCTTGATCTGGGTGTAGCCGTCGGCGACGGCCTCCTTCGCCAGTCTGACCAGCTTGTCGTCGGTGTAACCGAGCCAGCCGGGCGAGGTGGTGTAGGCCGGATATCCCTCGGCGCGCAGCCGCGCCGCGCGCTCGGCCCGGCCCGGCTCGGCGGCGCGCAGGATCGCGAGCGCCTCCTCGGGGGTGAGGGCGTCGGTGAGATAGCGGAAGTCGACCAGGGAGACGAGCTCCTCGGGCGTCATCTCGGCCAGGAACTGCCAGACGGGTCTGCCCGCGTGCTTGGCGGCCAGGTCCCAGGCGGCGTTGACGACCGCGCCGGCCGCCATGTGCATCACGCCCTTCTCGGGGCCCAGCCAGCGCAGTTGCGAATCGTGGGTGAGGTCCCGGTACAGCGCGCCGAGGTCGGCCGCGGTACGGGGCACCGGACGCCCGATCAGGTAGGACCGCAGTGCCTCGATGGCGGCCGCCATCACCTCGTTGCCGCGCCCGATGGTGAAACAGAAGCCATGTCCCTCGACAGCGCCGCCCGCACCGTCCGCGGCGTCGGTACGCAGGACGACGTAGGCGGCCGAGTAGTCGGGATCGGGGTTCATGGCGTCCGAGCCGTCCAGTTGTTCCGAGGTCGGAAAACGGATGTCGTGGACCTCGAAATCCGTGACGGTCTGACTCATGTGCGCCCCCAGGGGAAATAACATCGGACCTCTGCTCTGGTCATCCGATGTATAGCGCCCCGAAGGCCCCAACGTCCAGAGTTGAGCGGAAACTGACCCCACACAGCTCGGATGTATGACGCGCCCGATGACCGGCTTCGCATGCTGATACAACCTGGCCGGCCAGGTTTGTCCCACCGTGCGCAAGGGCTGCGGCGGGGGTGGCCGGAAGCCGTAAGGTTGTTCCGTACGCAAGGGAACTTCGGAAGGAGGCCTGGGTGATCGAGCTCGAGGGGGTTCCCGAGCTGATCGACCCGGTCATGGTGGCCGCGTTCGAGGGGTGGAACGACGCAGGTGACGCCGCCTCCACGGCGGTGGCGCACCTGGACCGGGAATGGAAGGGCGAGGTGTTCGCGGCGCTGGACGCCGAGGACTACTACGACTTCCAGGTCAACCGCCCGACTGTCTGGCTGGACGGCGGCGTGCGCAAGATCACCTGGCCGACCACCCGGCTCTCCGTGGTCCGTATCGGCGGCGACAAGCCCCGCGATCTCGTCCTGGTCCGGGGCATCGAGCCGTCGATGCGCTGGCGCTCGTTCTGCAACGAGATCCTGGGATTCGCCCATGAGCTGGGCGTCGAGATGGTGGTGGTGCTCGGTGCGCTGCTCGGCGACACCCCGCACACCCGGCCGGTGCCGGTCAGCGGTGTCACGTCCGACCCGGATCTGGCACGCACCATGGACCTGGAAGAGACCAAGTACGAGGGGCCGACCGGCATCGTCGGCATCCTCCAGGAGGCGTGCACGCACGCGGGTGTGCCCGCGGTGAGCCTGTGGGCGGCGGTGCCGCACTACGTCTCGCAGCCGCCCAACCCGAAGGCCACCCTGGCGCTGCTGAACCGCCTGGAGGACCTCATCGGGCTGCGCATCCCGCTGGGTGAACTGCCCGAGGACGCACGCGCCTGGCAGCTGGGGGTCGACCAACTGGCCGCCGAGGACAGCGAAGTGGCGGAGTACGTCCAGACGCTGGAGGAGGCCCGGGACACCGCGGAGCTGCCCGAGGCCAGCGGCGAGGCCATCGCCAGGGAGTTCGAGCGCTATCTGCGGCGCCGGGATCCCGGTCCCGGCCAGGCTCCGGGCGGGCACGCCACGGAGGGCGGTGACGGCTCGTATCTGCGGGATCCGCCGAGCGGCCGGACCAGGCCGCCGAAGCCGCCCCGGCCGGAGAGCGGCCCGGGGCCGGCGGGCGGGACCGGCAGCGGCCCCGTGACCGGCTCCGGGGAGGATTCCGGGAGCGGCGGCACCCCGCCGGATTCGTCGGAGGACTTCCCGGACGACTCCTCGGAGGACTGATCCGGGCAGCGGGGAGCCGGGCGGGTGCGAACCCGCCCGGCTCCCCTGCTTCGCCGCGGCCACTCAGGAACAGACGAAGCGCGCCGCACCCCAGTCCCCGTGGTCACCGGTCTTGGACCCGTTGGTGTCCGTGACCTTCAGACGCACATGGCGCGCGCCGTCGAGCGGTACGTCGACCGGCACCGCCGCCGACGCTCCGGTCACCTTCGGCGAGGTCCACAGCACCTTGCCGTCCGCCTCGACGGAAAACGCCACCTCGCCGTAGCCGTTGATCTCGTCGTCGATCCCGGCATCGGCGGTGAACTTCGAGCAGTGTCCACCGAGATAGATCTCGATGTCGGAGTCGGCGTGGGTGCCGATCCCCTTCTCGTACACCTTCCCGGCCAGGGTCAGCGGGTGTCCGTCGGCCGCGCCCGATTCGCCGTTGCTGCGGTCGCGCTCCGCCGGTCCGTACCCGTTGGTGGAGTTCAGCCACTCCAGATCGCTCGCCCAGGCCTCACCGGTGGGCGGCGCCGGCATCACGGCTGTCGCGAAGCGCTGGCCGGCCGTACGGGACTCGCCGGCCGACCGGTAGCGCGTGAGCGCGGTGAGCCGGGCCTCCCCCGCCTTGGCGTCCTTCGCCGGGGTGACCTGCACCTCGACCCGTCGGGTGGTGCCCGCCGGGATCCGGTCCACGGCCGCGGCCGGCGTGGTCTGCCAGCCCTCGGGGACGTCTAGCGAGACCACGGCGTCCGTCACATCGGCCGTGCCCGCGGTGACGTCGACGGCGACGGTGCCCGGGGCACCCGCGCCGATCTCCTGCCCGTTGGGCGCGGAGAGGGACGTGGTCGCTGCCGCGTGCCGCCCGCCGACCGCGCTGGTGTCCTCCAGCTTCACGGAGAACTTCTTGCCCGTGGACAGCGGTGCGGTCTTGATCTTCACCACGCCGCCGCGGTCGTCGCGGTCGTACCACCAGCCCTGCTTCGCCGAGGCGTACGCGGCGGCCGAGTCCAGCCGGGGCAGCTTGCCGGCGAGCTTCACCGCGCTCGGCGCGGAGCCGGTGTGCACGCTGAACTCGTACGGCCTGGTGGCCTGCTTCCCGGTGAACTTCCCCTTGCTCTCACCGATGTTCACGGTGACGTCGCCCGCGCCCTCGACCGGCGCCCGGACGTCGGCCTGCTGGGTGGCGTACGCGCCGTCGCGGTGCTGCCGGGTCACGCCGTCGTCCTCGTAAAGCGTGAAGGAGGAACGGCCCTGCGGGTAGATGTCCCAGGCCAGCGGGGAGGTGGCGGTGCGGTCCTTGTACGAGCGGATGCCCGGCCACATCGGCACACTGGCACCGCCCTTGACGAACAGCGGCAGGGTGTCGAGCGGGGCGTCGTAGTCGTCGACCGTGACCGGCCCCTCGTACGTCCGCCCGCTCCAGTAGTCGGTCCAGGTGCCCTTCGGCAGGTAGATGCCGTCGCGCTCGGTGCTGTCCTGGTAGACGGGGGCGACGAGGAAGTCCTCACCGGACATGAACTCGTACTTCGCGGCGGCCGTCGCGGCCTTCGGGTCGTCCGGGTACTCGAGGACCAGCGGGCGGACCATGCCGACGCCGGTCTTCGTCGCCTCGTGGGCGTAGGAGTACTGGTAGGGCAGCAGCGACTCCTTCAGCTTGAGGTAGTCGCGGTTGATGGAGGTGTACGGCTCTCCGTAGCGGAAGGGCTGCTTGTCGCTGGCCGCCCAGCCGTCCATCGTCATCGTGGTGCCCAGGAACATCTTCCACTGGAGGTCGCGGGTGTACGTCTTGGCGCTGCCGCCGAAGATGCCGTCGACGTCGCCCGTGGTGTAGGCGAGGCCGGACATCGTGGCGCCCGCGTAGGTCGGGATCTGCCAGCGGATGTAGTCCCAGGTGCCGTACTGGTCGCCGGACCACTGGACACCGCAGCGCTGCGCGCCGGACCAGCTCTCGGGGGCGTAGGTGAAGCCGCGGGCGTCGCTGTTGTCCTCGATGCCCTTGTACGCATCCTTGCAGCCGTCCAGGGCGAACTTGTAGCCGTCACCGATCCAGGCGACATCGAGCTTGGCGACGCGCTGTCCCGCCTTGACCTGGTCGGCGATCTTCTCGATGCCGTCCTGGGTCCACAGGCCGAGCTGCATGTCGCGGTCCTGGAGGCCCTGGGCCGTCTCGGCGAGGTCCTCGTGGCCGCAGCCGTAGCCGTCGTTGACGAGCATCCAGCCGTTCGGCATGTCGTTCTCGACGTAGCCGTCGGCGACCTTGAGCGCGTCCAGGGTGTGGCGCTCACCGCGGTTGGCGTTGTGCAGGTAGCAGTCGGCGTCACCGATCTCCATGCCGTACACCGGCGGGAGGAAGGGCTTGCCGGTCAGCTTCGTGTACTGGCCGATGACGTCCTTGGCGCTGTCACCCGCGAAGTAGTAGGCGTCGAAGCGGTGTTCCTGCTCGGTGGTGGTCACCGGGTCGTTGAAGGCGTAGGTGCCCGGTGCGAAGGTGTTGCGGAAGACGCCGTAGCCGGCCGACGAGAGGTAGAACGGCACCGAGTTGGGGTGCCCGCCGTCGTCCCAGTTGTAGTCGACGCCGACCTCGACGGTCTTGTCCCGGTGCGAGGTGTTGCCGCGGCCGTTCTGCATGCCGGCGCCGTAGTACTGCTCGTCGGCGCCGCGGGCCAGGGTCTGGGTGGTCTTCTCGCCGTCCCAGCTCAGCCCCTTCGCCTCGGACCAGACCTGGCTGCCGTCGGCCCGGTACAGGGCGAACCGCAGAGGCGACTTGTAGACACGCAGGGTGACATCGCCGGTGGAGAGGTCGTAGCGGTCGCTCCGCTCCTTCCAGTGTGTGCGGGGCGGGGCGCCCTGCGGCAGGACGATGGCATCGCCCGCGGGGTCCTCGAACGTGCCGTCCGGGGCCAGTTCGATACGGAAGGTCTCGTCGGACACGAAGCTGACGCGGGCCTTCGCGGCCCCCGCGCTCAGCCGGTAGACGGGTCCGTCGGCTGTGAAGCCGGTGAGGTCGCCGACCGTCGCGCCGGCGGGTTCGGCCGGGTCCGCCGCCTGTGCGCTGCCTGGTCCCGCGAGTGCGGCGAGCAGGCCCAACAGCGCTGCAACTATTGCCCCTCTGATGCGTGTTGTTGATTGCATAGAGTGCTTTTAGCGCAGCATCGAGCATTTGACCATGGATAAAACGGAACCGGCCCCGAACTTCATCAAGAAGTTCGGGGCCGGTGAACGGACATAACACGGTGGGCAGTTACAGCGCGACACCGAACAGGGCGTCGACGGTGCGCGAGACGAGTCCCGGCGCCCCCTCGTCCGTCCCGCCCTCGGCGGTCTGCCGCTCGGCCCAGCGGTCCACGGCGGCCAGGGCCGCCGGGGCGTCCAGATCGTCGGCGAGGGCCTCGCGGACCTCCTCGACCAGCGCGTCGGCGGACAGCCCGTCGGGCCGGGAGACGGCGGCGCGCCACCGCGCGAGCCGCGCCACGGCGTCGGCGAGCACCTGGTCGGTCCACTCCCAGTCGGAGCGGTAGTGGTGCGAGAGCAGGGCGAGGCGGATCGCCGCCGGGTCCACGCCGTCGCGGCGCAGCACCGAGACGAAGACCAGGTTGCCCCGGGACTTGGACATCTTCTCGCCGTCCAGGGCGACCATGCCGGCGTGCACGTACGCCTGGGCGAACGGGTGCTCGCCGGTCAGCACCTGGGCGTGCGAGGCGCCCATCTCGTGGTGCGGGAAGGCGAGGTCGGAGCCGCCCCCCTGGATGTCGAAGCCCATGCCGAGGTGGTCCAGGGCGATGGCGACGCACTCGATGTGCCAGCCGGGCCGTCCGGCGCCGAGCGAGGCGCCGTCCCAGCTCGGCTCGCCCTCGCGGGCGGCCATCCAGAGCATCGGGTCGAGCGGGTTCTTCTTGCCCGGACGGTCCGGGTCGCCGCCGCGTTCGGCGGAGAGCAGGCGCATCGCCTCGGCGTCGAGGTTGGAGACCTGGCCGAAGTGCGGGTCGGTGTCGACGGAGAAGTACACATCGCCGTCGAGTTCGTAGGCGGCGCCCGCGTCCCGGAGTCGTTCGACGAGCGGCACGATGCCGGGTATCGCCTCGACGGCTCCGATGTAGTGCTGCGGCGGGAGCATGCGCAGGGCAGTCATGTCCTCACGGAACAGGGCCGTCTCGCGCTCGGCGAGCTCGGTCCAGTCCTGTCCGTCGCGCACGGCCCGCTCCAGCAGCGGATCGTCCACGTCGGTCACGTTCTGGACATAGTGAATCTGCCGCTTGGTGTCGAGCCACACGCGCTGAACGAGGTCGAACGCGTTGTAAGTCGCCGCATGACCCATGTGGGTCGCGTCGTACGGCGTGATGCCGCAGACATAGATGCGGGCGACGGGACCGGGGTCAAGGGTGATCCGTCCGCCGGTCGCGGTGTCGTGGATCCGAAGGTCGCGGCCCTTGCCAGGCAGGGCGGGGACCTCAGAAGCGGGCCAGGCATGCATGCCACGAGCGTAACCGGACGCGGCTTCCGGATACGAACCGGAGGGGGATCCTGACCGAAGAGGCACTCTTGCGTCCCGGTCCGGGAGATGCATGCCCCGGTGGTTCCCGGGGCCCCGCGGCGGTCACACGGGCTTGATCACACCGGTGGCCACGGGATGGCCGGCCACTCGCCGCTCGGCTCACGGTGCAGCCCGGTGCCCCGTAGCGCCGCCACCCGGGCCCGCAGGGCCTCGATCTCGGCGGCGGTGATCAGTTCCCCCAGCCGGGTGACCAGCGCGGCCCCGGGCTCCAGTTCCGCGGCCAGCCGGTCCACCACCTCGACGGCCTCCGCCGTCAGCGGCTCCCCCGCCCAGCCCCACAGCAGGGTGCGCAGCTTGTCGTCCGCGTTGAAGGTCACACCGTGATCGATGCCGTAGAGCCGGCCGTCGGGTGCGGGCAGCAGATGGCCGCCCTTGCGGTCGCCGTTGTTGATCACGGCGTCGAGGACCGCGAGCCGGCGCAGCCGGGGATCGTCCGCGTGCACCAGCAGGGCCGTCTTCCCCTCCCCCACCTCGGCGAGGACGACGGGCTTCCAGCCCTCGGCCGGCTCCTCGTCCTCGACGAGCGCGAGCAGCCCGGGGGCGTCCTCGTCCTGCGGCGCCGCCTCGATCCACAGCTGGCACATGCCCTGGCCGTACGGCCCGTCCCGCAGCACGGTCGGGGGCACCAGGCCCCACCCCGTGACCTCGGAGACCTCGTAGGCCGCCACCTCACGCTGGGCGAGGGTGCCGTCGGGGAAGTCCCACAGGGGCTGCTCGCCCGCCACCGGCTTGTAGACGCAAGTCGCCTGCTCGCCCTCGTACTCCACCGAGCAGTAGAGCACCGCGTTGGACGCCCCGCGGACCTGTCCGAGGACCGTGAGCTGCCCCTTGCCGAGCAGGGTGATCAGCTCCGCGTCGGTCAGGCGCCGCGACGGTATCCGTTCTGGCGCGGGCATACGTGTCCTTCCGGGTCGAGCGGCAGGCTGCACAGGGGGCACGGGGGGCGGCCGGCGTTCACGACGTCCAGGGCGCGTTTGGCGAAGGCCCTGGCCTGCGCTCCGCTGAGCCGGACCCGGAGCATCGGCGGGCCGTTCTCCTCGTCCTGGAGCAGCCGCTCCTCGGCCTCCGCGAGGTCCTCGACGGAGTCCGCGTCCAGTTCGACCAGGGCCTGCGCCTCGACGATCATGCGCTGTTCCTCGCCGTCCCAGGCAAGGGCCATGGTGCCGACCCGGAACTCCTCCTCGACGGGGACGTCGAGCGGAGCGGTGTCGGTGACGTCCATCGGGGCCACGGCCGGCACCGGCGAGTTGCCGCCGGTGCGCCGCACCACTTCGTCGAGCAGTTCGTCCACCCGTTCGGCGAGTGCGGCGACTTGGGTCTTCTCCAGGGCCACGCTGGTGACACGTCCGCCTGAGGATGCCTGCAGGAAGAACGTACGACGTCCAGGCAGCCCGACCGTACCGGCCACGAAACGGTCCGGGGGGTCGTAGAGGAACACCTGACGGGACACGTCCTGTCTCCCTTGAAAATTGACGGCTATGAGGGTCGGCCGGGGCTCGGGAGAGTCCTCCCGTGGTGAGGCGCCTACGGCGCGTCCACCCTACTGCGCGAAGCGATCACGGCGCCCCAGCGCCGCCCCCGACCGCCGCGTCCCCCTCGCCGCCGCCCTCCGCACCCGTCCCGGCGCTCGCGTCCGGGGCCGGTTCGCGGGGCGCCAGCGAGGCCAGATCGCCCGTGTCACCGAGCCGCAGCAGGAACGGTCGGAGCCTGGTGTAGCGGATCGCTGTGACGGAACACGGGTCGGCATGGACGCGCTGGAAGAGGTCCAGGTGCATCCCGAGAGCGTCGGCGACGAGGGACTTGATGATGTCGCCGTGGGAGCACATCAGATAGACGGCGTTCTCGCCGTGCTCCGCCTCGATCCTCGCGTTCCAGTCCCGTACCGCGTCGACGGCGCGTGCCTGCATCGCGCGCATCGACTCGCCGCCCGGGAACGCCGCGGCGGACGGGTGCTGCTGCACGACCGTCATCAGCGGCTCGTCGGTGAGTTCCGCGAGCTTGCGTCCCGACCAGTCGCCGTAGTCGCACTCGCTGATCCGCTCCTCGGTGTGCAGCGCCAGCTCCGGCCGGGCGTCGAGCAGCGGGCCGAGTGTCTCCCGGCAGCGTTGCAGGGGGCTGCTGACAACGGCGGCCAGTGGCAGGGCGGCCAGCCGTCCGGGGAGGGCGGCGGCCTGCTCGGTGCCGCGCTCGTCGAGTGCGACACCGGGGGTGCGGCCGGCGAGCACCCCGGACGTGTTGGCGGTGGAGCGTCCGTGGCGTACGAGGATCAGGGTCGGCATACGGGCCAGCGTAGGCCGACGCCCCCGCAAAGGTGCGCCAGGGGCCGGAGCAGGGAACAATGCTGCGCGTGATCGTGGACTGCGCCATTTACCGGGACGGACGCCGCACCGACGGCCCCGCCGATTTCTCCGATGCCCTGGACGAGGCGCGGGCCAGCGGCGACGCGTTCCTGTGGATCGGCCTGCACGAGCCCACGGAGAAGGAGTTCGAGCTGGTCAGCAGCGAGTTCGGGCTGCACCCGCTGGCGGTGGAGGACGCCCTGTCCGCGCACCAGCGGCCGAAGCTGGAGGTGTATGACGACTCGCTGTTCGCGGTGATCAAACCGATCGTGTACGAGCACGAGAGCGACATGGTCAGCGCGGACGAACTGATGGTGTTCATAGGCGACTCGTTCGTGGTGACGGTCCGGCACGGAGAGGGAGCGCCCCTGGCCGCGGTCCGCCGCCGGCTGGAGGCCGAGGCCGATGTGCTCAAGCACGGACCGACGGCGGTGCTGTACGCGATCAGCGACGCGGTCGTGGACCACTACATCGATGTCGCGGGCGAGCTCCAGGTCGACCTGGAGGAGCTGGAGACGCAGGTCTTCGCCCCGAGCGGAACCGGCGACTCGAAGAACACCGCGGCCCGCATCTACACCTTCAAGCGCCAGGTGCTGGAGTTCCGCAGGGCGACGGTCCCGCTGGCCACGCCCATGGCCCGGCTGGCGAGCGCCGGGGTGCCGTTCGTCCACGAGCACTCGCAGCCGTTCTTCCGGGACGTCCAGGACCACCTGACGCGCGCCAACGAGCAGGTGGAGGGGCTGGACCGGCTGCTCTCCGACATCCTGTCCGCGCATCTCGCGCAGATGGGGGTGCGGCAGAACGACGACATGCGCAAGATCTCGGCCTGGGCGGCGATGGCCGCCGTGCCGACCATGGTGGCGGGGATCTACGGCATGAACTTCGAGCACATGCCTGAGCTGCGGTGGGTCTGGGCGTACCCGGCGGTCGTGCTGCTGATGGCGGGCGCCGTCGTCGGCCTGTACCGGCAGTTCAAGCGCCGCGGCTGGCTCTGACGTCCGGGCGGGGCCGGCCCCGCCCGCTCAGGCGAACTCGGCGGCCGGTACGGCCGGCCCGCCCAGCGCGTCGCGCCGCTCGGGAGGCGCCAGGCTGACCATGCGCCGCCAGCCGAGGACCCGCTCGTACGTGTACACGGCGTGGATCCCCGCCGCCAGTACCGCGGCCTTGGCCCGGGACCAGCCCAGCGCGCGGCCCATGTGGTCCATCACGGCCAGGCTGACGTCGCGGTACACCCGGATCTCGGCGAGGGCGCACTCACGCAGGATGTGCTGGATCGCCCGGCCGTGCCCGGCCGCCGCGAAGCGCAGGAGCTCCTCGTGGCAGTACGCGAGGTGGTTGTCCTCGTCGTTCGAGATCATCCTGACGGCGCGGCCCAGGTCGGGATGGTCGGCGAAGTACCTGCGCAGCAGCCGCATCTGCTCGGACGCGCGCTGTTCGGTCACCCGACTGTGAGCGAGGTAGGTGATGATGTCGCGCTCGGTGAGGGGCTCCTCGCCTCCCAGCTGTTCATGGGCGAGGCCGATGCCGTGCTTCTCCAGGAGCATCGTGTAGTCGGTCTCGTGCGGGACCGGGACGGCCGTCAGACCGCGCTTCCTCAGCAGGGCGTTGAAGATCCGCCCGTGCTTGTCCTCGTCGGCGCCGTGCCGGGCGATCTTCGGGGCGAGCGCGCGCTGGCTCGCGGGCACGAGGGCCGCGATGCGGCCGTTCTCCCAGCCGCCCTGGGACTCCCCGCCGGCGGCGATGGAGCAGAACAGCCGGAACGCGTCGTCGTCGTCGAGAATCTCCTGGAACAGGTTCTTTGCCGAGAGCATCACTGCCACCTCCGTGCCGGCGTCCGCCGAGCGACAGTCAAATGCGCCCGGCTCCGACGGGCAACAGGAGCGCTCCCCGACTGGGCCGAACGGGGGACCGCCTCTTAGCGGCCCCACCCCAGGCGAACCGTTTCCGCACGGCCCCGTAACCCAACCGTCCCGCCCGCGTTGTTCCTCGTGACGGCCGTGGCGGGGAGGATCCCCGAGCCCCCACCACGGCCGTAGTGCTGTCCGGGGAACTCCGTACAGGACCTACGCGAGCCCGGACCGCTCCAGCGCGTCCGTGCCGGCCCGCAGCGCGGCGATCCGCTCGTCGAGCGTGAAGCCCGCGGGGGCCAGGGTCAGGGTCGTGACGCCCGCGGCCGCGTAGGCCTGCATCCGGTCGGCGATCCGCTCCACCGATCCCAGGAGCGTGGTCTGGTCGATCAGCTGGTGCGGAACGGCGGCGGCCGCTCCGGCCTTGTCGCCGGACAGGTACTTCTCCTGGATCTCGGCGGCTTCCTTCTCGTACCCCATGCGCTGGGCGAGCTGGTTGTAGAAGTTCTGCTTGGGGCTGCCCATGCCGCCGACGTACAGCGCGGTGTACGGCCGGAACATGTCGGCCAGACCCTTGATGTCGTCGCCCACGGCGAGCGGCAGCGTCGGGCAGACGTCGAAGCCGTCCATCGTCCTGCCGGCCTTCTCGCGCCCCGCCCGCAGGTACTTCATCGCGGTGTCCTCGAGGTGGTCGGCGGACGGGAAGATCAGCAGGGCGCCGTCGGCGATCTCGCCGGTCTGCTCCAGGTTCTTGGGCCCGATCGCGGCGATGTACAGCGGGATGTGCTCGCGCTGCGGGTGGACGGTCAGCTTGATCGGCTTGCCCGGACCGCCGGGCAGCGGGAGCGTCCAGTGCTGCCCCTCGTACGAGAGGCGTTCACGGGCCATCGCCTTGCGGACGATCTCCACGTACTCGCGGGTGCGGGCGAGCGGCTTGTCGAACTTGACGCCGTACCAGCCCTCGGAGACCTGCGGCCCGGACACCCCGAGACCGAGACGGAAGCGGCCGCCGGAGAGGGAGTCGAGGGTGGCCGCCGTCATGGCCGTCATGGCGGGCTGGCGGGCCGGGATCTGCATGATCGCGGAGCCGACGTCGATGGACTCGGTCTGCGCGGCGACCCAGGACAGGACGGTCGGCGCGTCGGAGCCGTACGCCTCGGCCGCCCAGCAGACGTCGTAGCCGAGCCGGTCGGCCTCCTGCGCGACGGCGAGGTTGTCGCCGTCCATTCCCGCACCCCAGTAACCGAGATTGATGCCGAGCCGCATAGCCGCTCCCCTTACTGATCAGTAACGTCCCTTTGCTCCGGACTCTAGCGCGCGGCGGGGCGATTCGGCAGGGGCCGCCCGGGCCCCGGTTGTCCACAGGGCTGCGACGCGTGGAGCTCTGGCCAGTAATCTCAGCGCCCATGGAGCAGAGGCATCTCGGCCGCACCGGCCTTCGAGTGTCCCGGATCGGGCTCGGCACCCTCACCTGGGGCCGGGACACCGACGAGCACGACGCTGCCGAGCAGCTGAAGGCCTTCTGGGAGGTGGGCGGCACCCTGGTCGACACGGCGGACGTGTACGGCGGCGGGGAGGCCGAGTATCTGCTCGGGCAGCTCGTCGCGGGCCTGGTGCCGCGGCAGGACCTGGTCATCGCGACCAAGGCCGGCAGCGTGGCCGACCCGTACCGCAGGTTCAACGGCTCGCGCGGGCACCTGCTGGCCGCCCTGGACGCCTCGCTGGCACGGCTCGGTACGGACTACGTGGATCTGTGGCAGGTCCACGCCTTCGACCCCATGACCCCGCTGGACGAGACGCTCCAGGCACTGGACATCGCGGTGTCGAGCGGACGCGCCCGGTATGCGGGCGTGTCCAACTTCTGCGGCTGGCAGCTGGCGAAGGCCGCGACCTGGCAGCTCGCCTCGCCCGGCGTGCGGACCCGGCTGGCCAGTACGCAGATGGAGTACTCGCTGCTGCAACGGGGCGTGGAGCGCGAGGTGCTGCCGGCCGCGCTCGACCTCGGTGTGGGGCTGCTGCCGTCCTCGCCGCTCGGCCGGGGCGTACTGACCGGCAAGTACCGCACGGGGACCCCGGCGGACTCGCGCGGCGCCTCCGAGCTGCTGGCCCCCTTCGTCGAGCCGTATCTCGACGACCCGGCGAGCCGCATCGTGCACGCCGTGGCGACGGCGGCCGACGGACTGGCCACCACGGCCCTCCAGGTGGCCCTGGCGTGGGTACGGGACCGGCCCGGAGTGGTGGCCCCGATCGTCGGCGCGCGCAACGCGCGGCAGCTCACGGAGGCATTGTCAGTGGAGGCGCTTAGTCTTCCTGACGAGATCTGCCAGGCGCTCGACGATGTGTCGGCGCCCGTGCACCGCTATCCCGACCAGGACTGGAGCACGCTGTGACTGCGCTTCCCCGGGGGGAATCCCCCGGCCCCTCGGCCACCGACGACGAGGTCGTCACGGACGAGCCCGCCACCGCGCCCACACCCGCCGAGGAGGCCGTCACGGGGGCCGGCGACGACGGCTCGGACGAGGCGGCGGCCGACGGCCCCGGGAAGGCGGACGAGGCCTCCACGGACGCCGTCGCGGACGCGGACGGGAGCGCCGAGGGTGACGCCGCCACTGCCGCGGCGCCCTCCGAGGCCGAGGCGGAACTGGCCGCCCAGCGCGAGCTGCTGGAGCGGATCGAGAAGCGCAAGGCCGAGAAGGAGGGCCCCATCGCCGCCGGTACGAAGCTGAGCGGCCCGGCGGCCGACCTGCTGGCGGCCGTGCGGGCCGTGGAGAGCGGCGAGAAGCCCGGCGCGGCGTTCTTCGACTCCCCCGCCCCGTCCCCGGCCCGCCGGAGCGTCCCCGCGCCGGCGCCGGTGCGCGAGCGGACTCCCGAGCCCGTCCACGCGTCCCGGGGCGCTTCGCCGGAGGCCGTGGCCGCCGTGGCGGCCGTGCTGACCGAGGGAGGGGCTCCACCGGCCCTCGCGGGCCCCGCGGCCGCCACCCTGGGCGCACAGGCCGACGAGGCCCTGCGGGAGGACCCGTGGCAGCTGTTGTCCCTGCCCGGTGTCGGCCCGGAGCAGGCCGACGGCTTCGCCCGGGCGCTGCTGGGCGCCGAATGCGGACCCGACGACGAGCGGCGGACCGCTGCCCTGGTGGGCTGGCTGCTGGAGCGCGCCGCGCTGCAGGGCCACACCGCGCTGGACGCCGAGCAGGTGCGCGCCGCACTCGCCGGGCGGGCGGTGACCGACCCCGACGCGGCGGTGCAGCACGCCATCGCCGAGGGCGTCGTCCTGGTCTTCCAGGACGGTCCGGAGGGCGAGGAGACCGACGAGGCAGGCGAGGCAGGCGACGCGGGCGACGCGGGCGACGAGGGTTCGGAGCCGACGGCCGGGGCGGAGCCCGTTCAGGTGTTCCTCGGGCTCGACCGGTACGCGCTGGCGGAGGAGAGCCTCGCCGACGGACTCGCGCGGCTGGTCAACGCCTGCGAGAAGGACGCCGACTGGTCGGACGCCGCCGCTGCCGCCCTCTCTCCCTCGGCAGCCGAACTGATCCGCGCGGCAGCGGCCCACGGCCTCGTCGCGCACACGGGAGGCGAGGCGGCGAGGGCCGAACCCGCGGCGCTGATCGCCGCCGCCGACGGACTCGGCCTGCGGGCCCTCGGTGCCACGCACAGCGTGGACGGCCGGGAGCGGCTGGCCGGGGCGGCGGGCAGCCGCGGCCGGCCGCTGCCGGCCGTCACGCTCGCCGGGCTGCTCTCCGGCACGGAGGGCCCCGGGCGGGACGCGGAGGGGGCGCTGGCCCTCGACCTGCTCGTCGTGCTGGACGCCCCGCAGCTGGACGTGGAGACCGGCGCGATGCTGGTGGAGTCCCTCGCCGACGGCACCCGCCTGGTGCTCAGCGGCGATCCGGGCGTGCTGGCGTCGGCCGGTGCGGGGCGGGTGTTCGCCGATGTGCTGGCCGCCCGCGCCTGCCCCCAGGTCGTCTCCCGCACCCCGGACCCGGGCCCGATCGGCGAGCTGGTCTCCGGGATCGGCATCGGGGAGCTGAACCAGGTGGAGGCGCCCGGCAAGGAGGTCGTGATCGTCCCCGTGCGCGACGCGGGCGAGGCCGTGCACCGCACGGTGCAGCTGGTCGCCGACTCCGTACCGCGCGCCATCGGGGTGCCGTCCTCGGACACCCAGGTCATCACCGTCGGCCACGGCGGCTCGGCGGGCACCCGGGCGTTGAACGAGGCGCTCAAGCAGCGGCTCAACCCGGGCCCCGGCCGCTTCGGCGGCTTCGACCCGGGGGACAGGGTGGCCCACGTCCCCGCGCCGGGCAGGACCGTGCCCGGCGTGGTCGTCTCGGCCGACGCCGAGGGCCTGCATCTGGACTGTGCGGGGAGCCCCGTCGTCGTTCCGCAGGAGCGGGTGGCGGCCTCCGTCCGGCACGCCTGGGCACTGAGCGCCCACCAGGCGGCGGGGATGCGGTGGCCCGCGGTCGTCGTCGTCCTGCCCGGTGACGCGGCTCAGGGGCTGAGCCGCCCCTGGGTCTACACCGCGTTCAGCCGGGGCGAACGGCATCTGTCCGTGGTGCACGGGGTCGACCAGGCCCTGCCCCGCGCCGTGGCCCAGTCCCCCGCCCAGGACCGCACCACCCGGCTGCGCACACTGCTGGAGGCGTCCGACGGCTGATTACCGAAGGGCCGGACGCGTCGCGTCCGGCCCTTCGGTACGGCTCCGTCAGACGCGGGAGGGAGGGATCAGGTCCGGTCCCTCGTCAGACCGTCCAGCTCCTCGTCGAGGTCGTCCTCGTCGAAGACGGCGCTGACATCGAAGCGGCAGACGACCAGCTGCGGGTCCGCGTCGTCGAACGGGGCCCCGAGCCACTCCCCCGGCTCCGGCAGCTCGTCCACGGCCGCGACCCAGAGCGTGGAATCGCCCTCCTCCAGACCGAACTCCGTGTGCCGGGAGGCGATCTCGTCCGCCTCGTACTCCCCGAAGAGCACCCCCAGGGCCGCGTGGACGCTGCTGCCGACCACGGCCGCGCTGTCCCTGCCGCGGTCGTCGGGGTCCACGTCGGCGAGGCGCTGCGCCTGTGCGAGGAGCCGCTGCGGCTCCACCACCGCGTAGTCGCGGCGGATCAGCACACTGAGCGCGTTCGGCTCCTCCGGGCCGGTGTACGGCGGCAGGGAGTCCTCCACCCCCGGGATCTCGAAGGGGGTGACCTCGTCATGGCGGTCGTAGAGGAGTTCGTCGTAGACCTCGGCCGCAGCGGCCAGTGCGTTGAACGCGTCGTAGACAGCGGGGTCGTCGTCCCCGGACCGGCGTTCGACCGCCGCGAGGTGGTGGTCGATCGCGGCCTTGACCGCATCGGCGGCGGCGCGTACCTCGGCAGCAGTGGGCTGCGCAGCATCAGACATAGGGCAGACGCTATCCGTACACGGGCTCTGCCCGCACAATAGATGCGATGCCGGAATACGAATTTGTCGACGTGTACGTGCCGCGCGGGGTGTCCCGGAAGGAGACGGCCCGCCTGTTGACCGACCATGCCGAGTACGGGCACTGGGAGTTGGACCGGTTGACGCTGCGCCTGGACGGCAGTCGCCGGGTGCGGCTGCGGCGGCGGATCATCCGCCAGCTACGGGCCACCTGGTGAAACGGAACGGGCCCCGCTGTTCGCGGGGCCCGTTCCCTTCGCCGTGCTGCCTGCTGCCGTCAGGCGGCGGCCTTGGCGCGGCGGTACAGCACCGTGCCGGCACCGGCCAGCAGCAGTCCCGCGCTCGCCGGGATGAGCAGGTCGAGCCCGCCCGCCCCGGTGTGCGCGAGCTGCGGCGTGCTCGCCGGCAGGGTCTGCGGCTCGGGCGCGTTCGGGATGGTGCGCGGCCCGGGCGTCGGCGGTGTCACGTGGGTGACAGGGGTCTCCGGGACGACCGGCGGCGTGCTGTCGTTCTCGCACGTGTTGCCCAGGGCGGGATTCAGCAGACCACCGATGGTGACGCTGTTCCCGCAGGCGTTCACGGGGATGTCGATCGGCACCTGGATCTGGTTGCCCGAGAGCAGGCCGGGTGAGCCCTTCGCGACCCCCTCGGCGGTTGCCCCGCCCCCGTTGTCGCTGCCGACGGCCCGGTGCTTCCCGGTGCCCGCCCGCACCCCCTGACCGCGGTCGTCCGACGCCCGGCCGTTGTCCGAGGCGTGGCTGCCCGAGGACGAGGACCCGGCGGTCGAACCGTGATGGCCGGCGGCCGCACCGCCCGAGCCGTTCCCGCAGGCGTTGCCGGCCGCGGGGTTGAGCAGTCCCACGACGTTCACGGAGTTGCCGCAGACGTTGACCGGCACCTCGACGGGGATCTGTACCGAATTCCCTGAAAGCACCCCCGGGGAATTCGATGCGCCGCCGACCGCTCCCGCGTCGGCGTGCGCGTAACCGCCACTGAGCGCGAGGACGCCGCCCGCAGCCGCCATGGTGATCAGGCCTTTACGCGTGACCTGTCGCATAGGTTGTTTCCTGCCTTCTACCTTCCGGAATACCCCCGGACTTGACCGTGCGGAGGCAAAGGACCCGACGGCCCCGGAGCACATGGAGTGCGCTCCGGGGCCGAGCGGGCTCAAACCCTTACGGGTTGACGCACAACGTCAGGCGTTGACGCAGGTGTTGCCGAAGGCCGGGTTCAGCAGCCCGATCACGGAGATCGTGTTGCCGCACACGTTCACGGGAACGTGGACGGGAACCTGAACGACGTTGCCCGAGAGCACGCCGGGGCTGCCGATGGCGGCACCCTGGGCGCCCGAGTCGGCGACGGCCATGCCGGCACCCGCGAGAACCAGACCACCGGTGACAGCCGCAGCGGCGACGATCTTCTTGATCATTATTCCTCCTAGTTGGCAAATGCGGTCCCAGCCGCGGACCGCATCACCTGTAACGAGGAAGAAGTAGTCGGGCTACGAGCGATCCATCCCTTTCACTCGTTCCGGTTAGGTACGTACACGCTGGCGATTATTGCGACGAGATGTCGGTCAGCTGTTGTCGATGAAGCGGTCGAGTACCCGCGCACCGAACTTCAGGCCCTCGACCGGGACCCGCTCGTCCACACCGTGGAACATGCCGGCGAAGTCCAGCTCGGGCGGGAGCTTCAGCGGGGCGAAGCCGAAGCAGCGGATGCCCAGGTCGTCGAAGGACTTGGCGTCCGTACCGCCGGAGAGCATGTACGGGACCGCGCGCGCGATCGGGTCCTCGGCCTTGAGCGCGATCTGCATCGCGTCCACGAGGGAGCCGTCGAAGTCGGTCTCCAGCGCCTTGTCGCCGTGCACGTCCTCGCGCTTGACGCGCGGGCCGAGGATCCGGTCGAGGTCGGCCAGGAACTCCTGCTCGTACCCCGGCAGGAAGCGGCCGTCGACGTGGGCGGTCGCCTGCCCCGGGATCACGTTCACCTTGTAGCCCGCACCGAGCATGGTGGGGGCAGCGGAGTTGCGCAGGGTCGCGCCGACCATCTTGGCGATGCCGCCCAGCTTGGCCAGCGTGGCGTCCATGTCCTCCGGGTCGAGCGGGGTGCCGAGCGCGTCGGACAGCTCGTCCAGGAAGGAGCGCACCGTCTTGGTCACCCGCACCGGCCAGTTGTGCCGGCCGAGCCGCCCCACCGCCTCGCACAGCTCGGTGATCGCGTTGTCGTCATTGGTCATCGAGCCGTGGCCGGCGGTGCCGTCCACGGTCAGCCGCATCCAGTGCATGCCCTTCTGCGCCGTCTCGACGAGGTAGAGCCGCAGGTTCTCGTTGACCGTGAAGGAGAAGCCGCCGACCTCCCCGATGGCCTCGGTGACGCCCTCGAACAGGTCGGGGTGCTTGTCCACGAGGTACCGCGCGCCGTACGTACCGCCCGCCTCCTCGTCCGCGAGGAAGGCGAGCACGATGTCGCGCGGGGGCTTGCGGCCGCTGCGCATGCGGTCGCGAACGACCGCCAGGGTCATCGCGTCCATGTCCTTCATGTCGACCGCGCCCCGGCCCCACACGCAGCCGTCCGCGATCTCTCCCGAGAAGGGGTGGTGCGTCCAGTCGTGGGCGTTGGCCGGGACGACGTCGGTGTGGCCGTGGATCAGCAGCGCCGGCTTGGACGGGTCCTCGCCCTCGATGCGCGCCACCGTGGAGGCGCGGCCCTTGTGGGACTCGAAGATCTGCGGCTCGAGCCCGACCTCCGCAAGCTTCTCTGCGACGTACTCGGCGGCGAGCCGCTCGCCCGGCCCCGAGTGGTCCCCGTAGTTGCTGGTGTCGATCCGGATCAGGTCACGACAGAGATCGACCACCTCGTTCTCGGCGCTCTCGCCCGGGCCGGTCCTGGCCGCTTTGGTCTCGCTCACGCTGGTTCCTTCCACTGTCGCTGCGGTGCTCCCCCTCATCCTCCCGCGCCCGGCCCGCCCGCCCAAGGCCGCCCACCCCCCGTCACACGCCCGTCACACCCGACCGGGGGTGATCGAGCACCTCCCAATGTTTGCTATGGTTTTCCACGTCGGAACGGGCCGGGCCCGCGAGACAGACACCTAGTCCGGGTGGCGGAATGGCAGACGCGCTAGCTTGAGGTGCTAGTGCCCTTTATCGGGCGTGGGGGTTCAAGTCCCCCCTCGGACACAGAACGAAGTGCCGATCAGGAGAAGTCCTGATCGGCACTTTGCGTTGCGCGGGACCCGACGGGCTCCGAGTCGGGCGGCGGATCGGCACCCCCCGCAACCCGGGGAGCGACGCCGCGGGAGCTTCGCCATCCCCGCCCCCACCCTTGTTGAAACGGTTCACTCCTCGTTAACGTCCCCTCCGAGAAGGGTGATTCCGAGCGAGGAGAACCATGAGCCGCACCGACACCGACACGCTGTCCTGGTACGAGGACCCGAGCCCCGGTTCCGGCGGGCTCGCGCCCCGGGCCTGGTACGCGACGTCCGATGCCTGGCGGATGTCCCTCAGCGGCGAGTGGGCCTTCCGGCTCTCACCCCGGGCCCGAAGCGAGGACGAGTCCTTCGCCCGGCCGGGGTTCGACGCCTCGGCGTGGGGGACGGTCGCGGTGCCCGGTCACTGGGTGCTCCAGGGTGCCGGTGGCGCTCCCGCGTACACGAACGTCGTCTATCCCTTCCCCGTCGATCCGCCGCGGGTGCCGTCCGAGAACCCGACGGGTGACCATCTGCGGACGTTCACGCTGCCCGGGGACCGGCCGCGGGACGGCGAGTTCGTGCTCCGGTTCGACGGGGTGGAGTCCTGCGCCCGGGTCTGGCTCAACGGGCGGGAGCTGGGCGAGTTCAAGGGGTCCCGGCTGCCGCACGAGTTCGCCGTGGGCGATCTGCTGAACCCCGGCGAGAACGTCCTCGCCGTACGGGTGCACGCGTGGTCGTCGGGGAGCTATCTGGAGGACCAGGACCAGTGGTGGCTGCCGGGCATCTTCCGCGAGGTCACCCTGCTGCACCGCCCGCGGGGCGCCGCCCGGGACTTCTTCGTGCACGCGGGCTTCGACCACCGGGCGGGCTCCGGGACGCTGCGGGTGGAGTGCGAGGGCGCGCAGGGCCGGGTCCTGGTGCCCGAGCTGGGTGTCGACATCGCCGCGGGCGAGTCCGTGACCCTGCCGGTCGAGCCGTGGACCGCCGAGACGCCCCGGCTGTACGACGCGGAGCTGGTCACGGCCGGCGAGCGGACGCCCCTGCGGATCGGCTTCCGTACGGTCGTGGCCGAGGACGGCGTCATCAAGGTCAACGGCAGGCGACTGCTGTTCCGCGGGGTGAACCGGCACGAGTTCCACCCGGAGACGGGCCGGGCCGTCGACGCGCGGACCATGCGGCGCGATGTGGTGCTGATGAAGCAGCACAACATCAACGCCGTGCGGACCAGCCACTATCCGCCGCACCCCGCGTTCCTCGACCTGTGCGACGAGCTGGGTCTCTGGGTGATCGACGAATGCGATCTGGAGACACATGGCTTTGTCGACCTGGAGTGGCGCGGCAACCCGGTCGACGACGAGAGGTGGACCCCCGCACTGCTGGACCGGGCGGCCCGCATGGTCGAGCGCGACAAGAACCACGCCTCGGTGATCATCTGGTCGCTGGGCAACGAGTGCGGGTCGGGCCGCGGCCTGGCCGCGATGGCCGAGTGGATCAGAGGGCGTGACCCGGAGCGACTGGTGCACTACGAGGGCGATCTCTCCTGCAAGGACGTCGACCTGTACTCACGGATGTATCCGACGCACGCCGAGGTCGAACTCATCGGCAAGCGGGCGGAGGTGCCGTGGGGTAACGCCGAACTCGACGCCCGGCGGCGTGCGATGCCGTTCATCATGTGCGAGTACGGGCACGCCATGGGCAACGGGCCGGGCGGCCTGAGCGAGTACCAGCGGCTCTTCGAGCGGTACGAACGGTGCCAGGGCGGCTTCGTCTGGGAGTGGATCGACCACGGCTTCGCCCATCCCGAGTACGGCTTCGCCTACGGCGGGGACTTCGGTGAGGAGCTGCACGACGGCAACTTCGTCTGTGACGGCCTCCTCTTCCCGGACCGCACGCCCTCCCCCGGACTCGTCGAGTACAAGAAGGTCATCGAGCCGGTGCGGATCGGACCGGGCTCCTCGTCCGGCGCGTTCGCGGTCACCAACGGCTACGACTTCGCCGGGCTGGAGCACCTCGACTTCGTCTGGTCGCAGGAGGTGGACGCAACGGTCGTCGCCTCCGGCACCCTGCGGGTGCCGGACCTCGCGCCCGGCGCCTCGGCCGAGGTCGTACCGGACGCGGCGGGCGACGGCCTGTGGACGGTACGCGCCGTGCTCGCCGAGGACAGCGCCTGGGGCGAGCGCGGGCACGTGGTGGCGTGGGGGCAGGTGGAGACGGGTGCGCCGGCCGCCCCGGCACCACCGGCCGGTGGGCGGCCGGTGCGCTCCGGTGGCGTGATCACCCTCGGACCGGGCGTCTTCGACGCGGCGACCGGGGCTCCGCTGCGCATCGGCGGGGTTCCGGTGGAGGCGCTGCGGCTGGACGTGTGGCGGGCGCCCACCGACAACGACAACGGGGCGCCGTGGCAGCCGGACGAACGGTACGGGCTGCGCTGGCGGGAGTCGGGGCTGCACCGGATGCGGCACCGCGTCGACGCGGTCGAGACGGACGGGGACGCGCTGACGGTACGGACCCGGGTGGCCCCGGCGGGCTGGGACCTGGGGCTGCGGACCACGTACCGGTGGACGGCCGCCGGGGACCGGATCGGGCTGACGGTGTCCGTGGCGCCGGAGGGCGACTGGCGGGTGCCGCTGCCCCGGCTCGGCATCCGGTTCGGGCTGCCCGCGGCGTACGGCGGTGCGCGGTGGTTCGGCGGCGGGCCGGGTGAGGCGTACCCGGACACCCGGGCGGCCGCGATGCTCGGAACGTGGCAGAGCGCGGTGGACGCGCTCCAGACCCCGTACGTCAGGCCCCAGGAGAACGGGGCCCGGGCCGACGTCCGCTGGGTCGAGCTGACGGACTCCGGCGGCGCGGGGCTGCGGGCGGAGGGCGGCACGCCGTTCTGGTTCACCGCGCGGCGCTGGACGAGCGAGCAGTTGGACGCGGCGGAGCACGTACCGGATCTGGTGGCCGGGGACCGTGTCTGGGTCAACCTGGACCACGCGTTGCAGGGCATCGGCTCGCAGTCGTGCGGGCCGGGCGTGCTGCCGGAGCACCGGCTGGACGCGGCGCCGGCGGAGTTCTCGTATCTCTTCTCGGCGCTGGGCTGATCCCCCACACCTGATCCCCCACACCTGTCCCGCCCCGGTTCGCGCTCACCAGTGATCTGCTGCCGGACTTCGCCGCGGCGGAGGCCGAACGCATCGGCTGCGGGCCACTGAAGGTGACGCTTCCGAAGGCATGAGCCGCCCGCGTGGCCCCCGTGGCTGTGGAAGGATGCCGGGCACCATGAGAACCAGCACCTGGGCGTCCGGCGGGCCCCGATGAGGGGCCGCGCCAAGCCTCCGCCCTCGCCGCTGCCGCAGCGCGACGGGGTCGATCCGGTGCGGGTGCGGCTTCCGGAGGACCCGGACGGCCGGTGGCCGACGGTCCGTGACCACCTGCTGGCGCGGTTCGCCGACGCGATCGGGGCGGAGCAGGTCGACGCGATGCTCGCCGGGGGCCGGTTCGTCTCCGTCCAGGGCGCGGTGACGGGTCATGAGCCGTACGCGGCGGGCCGGTACGTCTGGTTCCACCGGGACTTCGCGCCGGAGGAGCCCGTGCCCTTCCCGGTCGGTGTGGTGTACCGGGACGCGCACCTGGTCATCGCGGACAAGCCGCACTTCCTGGCGACGACACCGCGCGGCCGGCACATCACCGAGACCGCGGTGGCCCGGCTCCGCCGCGAGCTGCGACTGCCCCTGTTGCAGCCCGCCCACCGGCTGGACCGGCTGACCGCGGGCCTCGTCCTCTTCGTGGTGCGGCCGGAGGAACGGGGCGCGTACCAGACGCTGTTCCGGGACCGCCTCGTGCGCAAGGAGTACGAGGCGGTGGCGCCGTACGACCCCGGGCCGGCACTCCCCCGCACCGTGCGCAGCCGCATCGTGAAGGAGCGCGGAGTGATCGCCGCCCGCGAGGAGCCCGGCGAGCCGAACAGCGAGAGCCGGATCGAGCTGCTGGAGCACCGGGACGGGCTCGGCCGCTACCGGCTGCTGCCCGCCACCGGGCGGACGCACCAGTTGCGAGTCCATATGAACAGCCTCGGGCTGCCGCTCGTCCACGACCCCGTCTATCCCGTGGTCGAGGCGGAGGGTGCGCCGGACGACTTCTCGCGTCCGCTGCAACTGCTGGCCAGGGTCCTGGAGTTCACGGACCCGGTCACGGGAGAGCCGCACCGCTTCGAGAGCGGGCTGCGGCTCTCCGCGCGGCCGCAGGGCTAGGGCGTGTTTCGAAAGTAGCGCCGTCCGCCCGGAGGGCGGGCCGGGCGGCGTCTGGTGCGTGCGATCGCAAGGCGCCGGGAAGTCCTCGTAGCGGAGCTACCAGGACTTTTCGGCAACGCCGCGAGCAATGGGGTCTCCCCTGCTCGAGCGAAGCCGAGAGCTCGGGGAAGTGCCAGACGCCGCCCGGCAGGCGGGACTTTCGAAACACGCCCTAGGGCCGTCGGGACCTCAGTGGCCGCGGGTGATCCACTCGTCCAGGTGCGGGGCCTCCGTACCAATGGTCGTGGAGTCGCCGTGTCCGGTGCGGACGGCGGTCGCCGGGTCCAGGGCGAGCAGCCGGTCCCGGATCGAGGCGACGATCGTCGGGAAGTGGGAGAACGACCGTCCGGTGGCGCCGGGCCCGCCCTGGAAGAGCGTGTCACCGGTGAAGACGGTGGACAGCTCGGGGGCGTACAGGCAGACGGCGCCCGGGGCGTGCCCGGGGGTGTGCAGGACCTTCAGGGTCGTCCCGGCGATCGGCAGTTCCTGGCCGTCGGTCAGTTCGCCGTCCGGGGCGCGGTCCGGGTGGGTCTGCTTCCACAGTGGCAGGTCGTCGGGGTGGAGCAGGATCGGTGCGCCGGTGGCGTCGGCGAGTGCTGGGGCCGCGTCGATGTGGTCGTTGTGCGCGTGGGTGCAGATGATGGCGCGCAGCGTGCGTCCACCGAGTGCGGCCTCGATGGCGGCGGCGTCATGGGCGGCGTCGATGACGACGGCCTCGGTGTCGTCGCCGACGATCCAGACGTTGTTGTCGACGTCCCATTCACCGCCGTCGAGAGCGAAGGTGCCGGAGGTGACGAGGTGGTCGATGCGGGCGGTCATCAGAAGACCACCACCGAGCGCAGGACGTCGCCGTCGTGCATCCGGGCGAAGGCCTGCTCGATGTCGCCGAGGGCGATGGTCTCGGTGACGAAAGCGCCGAGGTCGATCCGGCCCTGCTGGTGCAGGTCGATCAGCATCGGGAAATCGCGCGAGGGCAGGCAGTCGCCGTACCAGGACGACTTGAGCGAGCCGCCGCGGCCGAAGACGTCCAGGAGCGGGAGTTCGAGCTGCATCTCCGGGGTGGGGACGCCGACCAGGACGACGGTGCCGGCGAGATCGCGGGCGTAGAAGGCCTGCTTGTACGTCTCCGGGCGGCCGACCGCCTCGATGACGACGTCGGCGCCGTTGCCGCCGGTCAGCGAACGGATGGCCTCGACCGGGTCGCCGGTGCGGGAGTTGACGGTGTGCGTGGCACCCATCGTCTTCGCCGTCTCCAGCTTGCGGTCGTCGATGTCCACCGCGATGATCTTTGCCGCGCCGGCCAGCCGGGCGCCCGCGATCGCCGCGTCGCCGACACCGCCGCAGCCGATGACCGCGACCGAGTCGCCGCGGCCGACCTGGCCGGTGTTGATGGCGGCGCCGATGCCCGCCATCACACCGCAGCCGAGGAGCCCGGCGACGGCCGGGGAGACCTCGGGGTCGACCTTGGTGCACTGGCCGGCGGCGACGAGGGTCTTCTCGGCGAAGGCTCCGATGCCGAGGGCCGGGGAGAGCTCGGTGCCGTCCAGCAGGGTCATCTTCTGCTTCGCGTTGTGCGTGTCGAAGCAGTACCAGGGGCGACCGCGCAGACAGGCGCGGCACTGCCCGCACACGGCGCGCCAGTTGAGGACGACGAAGTCGCCCGGCGCGACGTCGGTGACGCCGTCGCCCACGGACTCCACGACGCCCGCGGCCTCGTGGCCGAGGAGGAAGGGGAACTCGTCGTTGATGCCGCCCTGCTTGTAGTGCAGGTCGGTGTGGCAGACGCCGCACGCCTGGATCTTCACCACGGCCTCACCGGGGCCGGGGTCCGGAATCACGATCGTCTCGACCCGTACCGGCTCGTTCTTCCCCGGTGCGATGACCCCTTGTACGTGCTGCGCCATTCCCGTGGTCTCCCTTTTGCGACTTTTCCTGAGATCGATCACGAACAACGGTACGCGGTGCGAGGGAGCCGCGGGAGCGCGCCGCCGGAGCACCACCGTCCGGCGGCGGCGCGCTCCCGGGTCAGTCCCCGTACACCCGGCGGCCGCCCACGTACGTGGCCAGAACCCGCGTCTCGGCGATCTCCTCGGGCGGTGCGGCGTAGGGGTCGCGGTCCAGGACCACCAGGTCGGCCAGGGCTCCGGCGCGGATGCTGCCCGTGTCGTCCAGGTGGTTCACGTACGCCGAACCCGCCGTGTACGCGGCCAGCGCCTCGGTCAGGGAGATCCGCTGCCCGGGGAGGAAGACGGGGCCGTCGCCGCCGGGCGCGACACGGTTGACCGCGGTGTGGACGCCGTGCAGCGGATCGGCGCTGCTGACCGGCCAGTCGGAGCCCGCGGCCACGGTCGCGCCGGAGCGGAGCAGGGCGGCGAACGGGTACTGGAGCGCGGCCCGTTCCCCGCCGAGGAAGGGGATGGTCAGCTCGTCCATCTGGGGTTCGTGGGCGGCCCAGAGCGGCTGGATGTTGGCGGTGGCGCCGAGGGAACGGAAGCGGGGGATGTCGTCGGGGTGGACGATCTGGAGGTGGGCGAGGTGGGGCCGGGTGTCGGTGCGCCCGTTGGCGGTGCGGGCGGCCTCGACGGCGTCCAGGGCCTCGCGCACCGCACGGTCGCCCAGGGCGTGGAAGTGGGTCTGGAAGCCGAGGGCGTCCAGTTCGGTGACGTACCGGCGCAGTTCGACGGGGTCCACGAAGCTGGTGCCGCTGTTGGCGGTGGCGCAGCCGCAGGCGTCGAGGTACGGGGCGAGGAGGGCGGCGGTGCCGGTCTCGGCGACCCCGTCCTGCATGATCTTCACCGATCCGGCGCGGAAGTTCCTGCCGGTCAGCGCCGTGCGCCGGGCGACGAGTCCGGGGATCTGCTCGGTGCCGCGTTCGCGGTCCCACCACAGGGCTCCGGTGACGCGGGCGGTGAGTGAGCCGTCGCGGTCCGCCGTCAGGTAGGCGTCGGACACGTCGTCCATCGCGCCGTAGACTCCGACGATGGCGTCCTGCCAGGCGGTGATGCCGTACGCGTGGAGCAGGCGCTGGGCGCGGAGCAGGCCGGCGAGGCGGTCGGCGGCGGTGGAGCGCGGGGCGTGACGGGCGACCAGGTCCATGGCGCCCTCCTGGAGGAGTCCGGTGGGTTCGCCCCGGTCGTCGCGCTCGATGCGGCCGTCGGCCGGGTCGGGGGTGTGGCGGTCGATCCCGGCCAGCGTGAGGGCCCGGCTGTTGACCCAGGCGCCGTGGTGGTCGCGGTTGACCAGGCAGGCGGGGCGGTCGGGTACGGCGGTGTCGAGCTGGTGCCGGGTGGGGGCGCCGCCGTCGAAGGCGTCCATGGACCAGCCGCCGCCGGTGATCCACTCGCGATCCGGGTTCGCGTCGGCGTAGGCCCGTACGGCGGCGATGGTGGCGGTGGCGTCGCCCGCGCCCGTGAGGTCGCACTGCGCGAGTTCCTGCCCGGCGGTGACCGGGTGGATGTGGGCGTCCTGGAAGCCGGGGATCAGGAGGCGTCCGGCGAGGTCCACCACCTCGGTGCGGGGGCCGATGAGTTCGCGGACCTCGTCGTGGCCGGCCGCGGTGATCCGGTCGCCGATGACGGCGACCGCGGTCGCGCGGGTGCGGGCGGCGTCCATCGTGTGGACGGGGCCGCCGGTGAAGACGAGATCGGCGGGGGTGCGGGGCATGGTGGTTCCGTTCTCGGGTGGTGGCGGGGGCAGGGTGCGGGTGGGGGGGTCAGGCCGGGCCGGGGGCGGGCTCCGCGAGCGTGTCCGGGACCACGGACCGGCCGGTGACGAAGTACGGGGATTTCCTTGCCCACTTGGCCCAGGCGGCCGCGACGAAACCGGTCAGCAGCATGACGGCCGGGCAGAACAGCATGAACCAGCCATTGTCCGGGCTGACCTCGAAGTGGTCCGCCGAGGTGGCGAAGGTCCAGCAGAGGTAGCCGCCGAGCGAGAGCAGGACGAGGGCGCTGGCCACGGGGAGTACCACCGCCCGCACCGCCAGGGAACGGCTCTCCCGGAACGCGCCGCGGAAGCGCGCCGCGGCGGCCAGCGCGGTGAGGGCGTAGTAGAGGGAGACGACGACCCCGATCGCGTTCACGGACGCCAGGATCAGGTCGCCGACCTTCGGGACGACGAGCGAGACAACGGCGATGGCGGCGGCGACGCAGCCGACGGCGACGGTGCCGGCCGCGGGCGTTCCGTACCGCGGGCTGACCTTGGTCCACAGGGGTCCGAGCGTCCGGTCGCGGCCCATCGCGAACATGCCGCGCACCGTCGGGATCACCCCGGACTGCAGCGAGGCGACCGCGGAGAGGGTGAGGGCGATCAACGGGAGCGCGGCCAGCGGCTGTTCGGCGATCCGGCCGCCGAAGTAGGTGAGCCCCTGGGCCCCGTGGCCGGTCAGCTCGTCGAGCGACAGGACGCGCTGGAAGGCGAAGGAGCCGAGCAGGAACAGACCCAGCATGGTGAAGAGCGTGATGAGCCCGGCCTTGGAGGCGTCCTGCGGGTCCCGGATCTCCTCGGTGACGCTGAACGTGGACTCGAATCCCCAGAAACAGAAGACGGAGAGCAGAAGCCCCTGGGCGAGCTGTTCCACGGAGGGGATCGTGAACGGGTTGATCCAGTCGAGGCTGAAGGGGTGCGTGCCGGCGAACAGTCCGTATCCGCAGAAGCCGAGCAGGACGACGTACTCGAAGACCAGGAGGTACTTCTGGAGGTTGGCGGCCGACCGCAGGCCGGTGACCGCGGTGAAGGTGACGGCGACGAGTACGACGATGCCGAGCGCGGTCGACTGGGCGGTGGAATCGGGGTCGAGCCGGATCCCGGAGACCTGGTGCAGTCCGCTCTCGCCCGCGAGCTGGAGCAGGGCGGAGCCGGTGACGGTGGTGGTGTAGGCGAGGAACACGATCGTGGAGACGATGCCGATCCAGCCGACGAGGAAGCCGAGCCAGGGGCTCAGCGAGCGGCCGGCCCAGACGTAGCCGCTGCCCATGTTGGGCTCGACCCGGTTGAGCCGGGAGTACGCGCTCGCGATGCCCAGGATCGGCAGGAAGGCCAGCAGCATGATGATCGGCAGGTGCAGGCCGACCGCGCCCGCGGTGACGCCGAGTCCGATGCCGATGCTGGTGGTGGCCGCGGTCGACGAGGCCGCGATGGCGAACCCGTCCACCACACCGAGGCTCTTGCGCAGGGCTGTGGGTGGCTGTGCCGGTCCGGCTGGTTCCTCGCGGTAGGACGTCACGGTCGCTCCTTCACCGTGGGGCGCTTTTCGGCCCCGATGGCGGCACATCGAACTCCTCGGGGGTTCCGCACGTCAACGCCGTTGTCATAAGGTGCCGCCATGAACGCGAGCGAGCGGGTGGTGCCGGAGGGCGAGCGGCGCCGCAGACGGCCCACCAAGCAGGGCACGGTCCTCTCGGAGCAGTTGATCGTGGAGACGGCGCTTCGGCTGATCGGCGAGCACGGGGCGGCGGCGCTCACCGTGCGCCGGCTGGGCGCCGCCCTGGGGTGCGATCCGAGCGCGTTCTACCGGTATTTCCGCGACACGGACGAGCTGTTGCTGGCGGTGGCCGACGAGTTGATCGGGCGGACGCTGCGCAGCTGGCGGCCGACGGGTGGCTGGCGGGCCGATCTGCGGTCGCTGGGGCTGCGGATGCACGCGGACTATCTGGCCCACCCGCAGGCGGCGTTGCTGACCTGCGCGCGGGTGACCGGGCGCACCCACGAGATCCGCTCGGTGGAGGCGATCCTCGGGGTGCTGCGGGGTGCGGGGTTCCCGGATGCGGAGGCGGTGCGGGTCTACCACGTCTTCGTCGACCAGACCCTGTCGTTCGCGGCGCTGGACGCGTCCACGCTGGCACTCCCGGAGCAGGCCAGGGCCCTGGAGGTGCAGGCCTGGCCCGAGATCTACGCCCGGCAGCCGGCGGACACGCACCCCAACATCGCGGCCACCGCACCGGTGCTGGTCGCGGAGATGAGCCGCAGCGGCTACCCGGCGGCGCTGGAGATGACGCTCGCCGCGGCTGCCGCGCGGCTGCAGCACGTCCAGTTCGTAGGCGAGCCGGGTCACGGCGCGAGCACGTCCAGTTCGTAGGCGAGCCGGGTCACGGCGCGAGCACGTCCAGTTCGTAGGCGAGCCGGGTCACGGCGCGAGCACGTCCAGTTCGTGCAGGGCGCCGACCGCGATCTCCTTCGTCAGCCGCTCCGCCGCCGCCGGGTCGCCCTCGCGCACCGCTTCGGCGAGCCGGACGTGGAGGGTGACGGCCGCCGGGTCGGGGTCCTCGAACATCACCTGGTGGTGGGTGCGCCCCGCCAGGACCTCGGCGACCACGTCACCGAGGCGCGCGAACATCTCGTTGCCGGAGGCGTTGAGGACGATCCGGTGGAACGCGATGTCGTGTTCCAGGTACCCCTCCAACTGCTGGCCGCGCGAGGTGGCGACCATGCCCAGGGCCTGTTCGGTGAGTTCGGCGCACTGTTCGGGGGTGGCGTTGCGGGCGGCGAGCGAGGCCGCGACGGGTTCGATCGCCGAGCGCAGGACGGTCAGCGAGCGCAGTTGCCGCGGGCGGTCGGCGCCGGCCAGCCGCCACCGGATGACCTGCGGGTCGTAGACGTTCCACGCCTCGGTCGGCCGTACGGTCACGCCGACGCGGCGCCGGGACTCGACCAGGTGCATGGACTCCAGGACCCGGATCACTTCCCGTACGACCGTGCGGGACACGTCGAAGCGCTGGGCCAGCTCGTCCGTACGCAGGACCTGACCGGGCAGGTGCTCACCCGCGGCGATCTCCAGACCCAGGGCGTCCAGCACATGCGTATGCAGCCCCTGGCTCTGTGTGGTCATGGACACAGAGTACGGGGGCACCTTCGGAGAGCCGCTCCGGGAAGCCCCTCCAAGATCCCGCGGGGAACAAAAAGTACGACGTTTATGTCACAGCATCTTGAATAAGTCGTACGTATAGGTTTCAGTAGCGCGACGGACCGGTGTCGAGGGCGACATCGAAGAAGACAGCGAGGCACCGTAATGAGCACCCCCCACGTCGTCGTGGTGATGGGCGTCGCAGGGACCGGCAAGACCACGATCGGTCCCCTGCTCGCCGCCGAACTGGGCGTTCCGTACGCCGAGGGCGACGACTTCCATCCCGCGGCGAACATCGCCAAGATGTCGGCCGGCACCCCGCTGGACGATGCGGACCGGTGGCCCTGGCTCGACGCGATCGGGCAGTGGGCACACGGCAGGGCGGGGCTCGGCGGGGTGGTCAGCAGTTCGGCGCTCAAGCGCGCCTACCGCGACCGGCTGCGCAGCGAGGCCCCCGGTGCCGTCTTCCTCCATCTGAGCGGCGACCGGTCGCTCATCGAGGAGCGGATGGCGGGCCGCAAGGGCCACTTCATGCCGACCACACTCCTCGACTCGCAGTTCGCCACCCTCCAGCCCCTGGAGGACGACGAGGCGGGCGTCGCCGTGGACGTGTCCGGCTCCCCCGAGGAAATCACCCAGCGAGCCGTCGCCGCGTTGCGCCGGCTCGATACCTAAGGATCATCACCGTGACCAGTCTCAGCGTCGAGACGCTGGCAGCGGACGCCGTCGAACCCATCACTTCGGCCGGCAACGCGCAGTTGGGCATCGCCGTCCTGGCGGGCATCGCCGTCATCGTTCTCCTCATCACCAAGTTCAAGATGCACGCGTTCCTCGCGCTGACCATCGGCTCGCTGGCGCTCGGTTCGTTCGCCGGCGCCGCGCCGGCGAAGACGATAGCGAGCTTCACCGCGGGCCTCGGCTCAACCGTCGCGGGTGTCGGCGTCCTCATCGCGCTCGGCGCGATCCTGGGCAAGCTGCTCGCCGACTCCGGCGGCGCGGACCAGATCGTCGACACGATCCTGGCGAAGACAAGCAACCGGGCCATGCCGTGGGCGATGGTCCTGATCGCCTCGATCATCGGTCTGCCGCTGTTCTTCGAGGTCGGGATCGTGCTGATGATCCCGGTGGTGCTGCTCGTCGCCAAGCGCGGCAACTACTCCCTGATGCGGATCGGCATCCCGGCCCTGGCCGGCCTGTCCGTGATGCACGGGCTCATTCCCCCGCACCCCGGCCCGCTGGTGGCGATCGACGCCCTCGGCGCCAACCTGGGCGTCACGCTGGCCCTCGGTGTCCTGGTCGCGATCCCGACGGTGATCATCGCCGGTCCGGTCTTCTCCCGTTACGCCGCCCGCTGGGTGGACATCAAGGCGCCGGAGAAGATGATCCCGCAGCGCCCGTCCGAGGACCTGGACCGCCGGCCGAGCTTCGGCGCCACCCTGGCGACGATTCTGCTGCCCGTCGTCCTGATGCTGGCCAAGGCCCTCGTCGACATCGTGGTGGACGACCCGGAGCAGGGTCTCCAGCGGGTCACCGATGTGATCGGCTCGCCGCTCATCGCGCTGCTCGCAGCGGTCATCGTGGGCATGTTCACGCTGGGCCGCGCGGCCGGATTCACCAAGGGCCGGCTCTCCACCACCGTGGAGAAGTCCCTCGCCCCGATCGCCGGCGTGCTGCTCATCGTGGGCGCGGGCGGCGGCTTCAAGCAGACGCTGATCGACGCCGGTGTGGGTCAGATGATCCTGGAGTTCTCCGAGGACTGGTCGATCCCCGCGCTGCTGCTCGGCTGGCTGATCGCCGTCGGCATCCGGCTCGCGACCGGCTCGGCGACCGTGGCCACCATCTCGGCGGCCGGTCTGGTCGCCCCGCTGGCGGCCGACATGTCGACCTCGCACGCAGCCCTGCTGGTCCTCGCCGTCGGCGCGGGCTCGCTCTTCTTCAGCCACGTCAACGACGCGGGGTTCTGGCTGGTGAAGGAGTACTTCGGGATGGACGTCGGCCAGACGGTGAAGACCTGGTCGGTGATGGAGACCATCATCTCCGTGGTCTCGCTGGCCTTCATCCTGCTCCTGTCACTGGTCCTCTAGGGACCGCTCCCCCGGCTCCCGCCACAGCGGGTGCTCGCGACGGGCCCACTGGCGCTCGACCCACCCGGTACGCATGCCACGGCGTGCCTCCGGGTCGGCGAGCGCCATCGCCACATGTCCGCCCAGCACGATGCCGATCGCGAGCGCCAGCCAGTCGTGGACGAACGTCGCACCGGTCCGCCACATCAGCGGGGCGAGACCGGTGAACCACATCAGCAGCCCGGTGCCCGCCATGGCCAGGACCGCTCGGGCGACCTCCACGCCGCGTCCAGCAGGACGGAGAGCCGTACGCCCTCGAAGGAGGTCTCCGGCACCCGCCAGCCGGTGACGCACTGGAGATCCCGGACGATCCGGGTCTGGTCCATGTGTTTCAGGGCGTCCAGGGTGTATGTGGCCGGGCGGTCGACCAGGCCGCCGACGGTCAGCCGGTAGTCGGCGGCGCTCTTCTGCGGTCCGGACGTGGCGACGGAGTATTGACTTCCGCTCCCCGTCCTCACAGGACGGGGATTCCTACCACGGTTGGTAAACCGTCTCGGTGGGTTCCTGCTTCTTCACGCTGCGCCGGGATCAGGGACCCCGGTCTTACCTGCGCTCGACAGGCTGACACCGCCAGTCCGGCGGCCAGTGCGACGTTGACCGCCGCGTTGATATCCCGGTCCAGAACCGCCCCGCACCCCCGGCACTGCCACACCCGGATGTGCAGGGGCTTGGGACCGTCCTTGACGCGGCAGACACAACAGACCTGACTGGTCGGCTCGAAACGACCGATCCGGACGAAGACCCGCCCGTACAGGGCGGCCTTGTACTCCAACATCGCGACGAACGACGCCCACCCCGCATCATGCACGGACTTCGCCAGGCGTGTGCGGGCAAGCCCGTTCACCGCCAGGTCCTCAACAGCCACCGCTTGGTTCTCGCGAATGACCTGTGTGGACAACTGGTGATGGAACTCACGCCGCGCATCAGCCACCTGCGCATGAGCCCGGGCCACCTTCACCCGCGCCTTCTCCCGATTCCTCGAACCCTTCACCTTCCGGGACAGGGAGCGCTGATCCCGCTTCAGCTTCTTCTCCGCCCGCCGCAGAAACCGCGGACTGCTCACCTTCGTCCCGTCCGACAGGACCGCGAAGTGCCCCAGCCCGAGATCGATCCCGACCACCGCATCCACAGCGGGCAGGGCTTCGGGTTCGGTCTCGACGACGAAGGAGGCGAAGTACCGTCCGGCCGCATCCTTGATAACCGTCACCGTGGCGGGGACCGAGGGCAGAGCGCGGGACCACTTCACCCGCACCGCACCGATCTTCGGCAACACCAGATCCCCACAAGGGGTGATCCTCCACCGGGCGTTCTTCGTGAAGCGGACCGACTGCCGGCTGTCCTTACGGGACTTGAACCGCGGCTCCGCCACCTTCGTACCCTTACGGACACCCTTCAGTGATGCGAAGAAGTTCGTGAACGCGGTGTCCAGGTCCCGCAGCGACTGCTGCAGCACCACCGCCGACACCTCACCCAACCACGCCCGGGCCACGGTCTTCTTCGCCTCGGTGATGACCTGCTTCGACAACTCCCCGGACTTCGGGAACGGCAGCCCTTGCGCGTGGGCATCCTTGCGGGCACGCAGTGCGTCGTTGAACACGACGCGGGCGCACCCGAACGCCTGCGACAGCGCCGCACGCTGAGGCCCGTTCGGGTACACACGGAAGGTGTACCGAAGCTGCATACCGAGCACGGTACGACAGTCGGGTTATAGCCGTATATCAGAACATTCGTACTGGTCGCCACCCTCCCTTCCCCCATTCACGCGCATGCGGTTTCCCTGACAGAACACCAGCACAGAGGTCTTCGAAGACGTGCACTGAGACACGTGGAGGAGGCCATGACGGCGGTCCGTCACCGTCCCGTCAGATTCTCCCCGCCGGCGGGGAGACGCGGATGCCAGACTTGCGCCATGCCGAACCGTGAAGCGCTCAAGCCCTTCCTTCTCGTCTTCCCCGGTCCGCTGCGCGATCAGCTGGTCGCCGCGGTGCTGGACGGCCGGAAGGTGTCGACGACCGGACTGTTCGTGGAGTACCAGGTGGAGAAGGAGGAGCCGCCGCCGGTGGGCGAGCGGTCCGCCCTGATCGACTCGGACGGGCAGGAGATCGCGGTGCTGGAGATCACCGAGGTGCGGATCCTGCGGCTCGGGGACGTCGATCTGCAGCATGTCCTCGACGAGGGCGAGGGCGACACCTCGGTGGCCGGGTGGCGGGCGGGCCACGAACGGTTCTGGCACAGCGACGAGATGCGTGAGGCGCTCGGCGACCCGGAGTTCACGGTCGACGACGACACGCTGGTCGTGGCGGAACGGTTCCGGGTCGTCGAACTCATCGAACCGGCCTGACCGGCCGCATCCTCACCCCCCCTGGTCCGCGTCCCGGACGAACCCCAGGCGACGCCTGACCGTGAGCAGACGGGGATGGCGTTCGTGCATCTCGCCCGAGCGGCGGTCCAGCTCCTTGCCGAGGCGCTCGGTGCGCTTCTCGATGTCGAGCTCGTCCAGGATGCGGTCGACCTCGGCGAGCAGCGCCCCGTGCAGCTGCCATTTCCTGGGGTGTTCCTGGACCGCCGCCAGCAGCATGTCCGCCACCCGGTCGCGGGTCGCGCGACTGATCGTCAGCGCCTCGGCCAGCCTCGTCTCGGCCCCTTCGGCGCTCGCGGCGACCGGGGTGGTGATCAACAGGGAGAAGCTCTCGATGGCCTCCGCCAGCTGCCTGGACAGGTCCGTGAGCCCGGCGGCCACATCGGCGGGGAAGAGGGGTTCACCGACCCGTTCCTTGGCCAGGTCGGTCAGCGTCCTGGCCATCACCCGCAGCACCACGGCACAGATCTCCAGCGTGTCCAGGCCGGTGCGCAGCACCACGCGGTAGAGCAGCCCCTGCCGTACGCGCGGGTTGAGCATGAGGCTCTCCTCTGCCTGCCGCAGCGAGGCGTCCACCGCCACGATGTCGTGGTCGATGCGGCGGGCCCGGTGCAGCCGTTCGGCCGCCTGCTCTACGGTGACCCGGCCGCCCAGGTCGCCTCCCAGGTCGCGGAAGAGCTCCCCCATCTCGCGGGCCAGGCCGTCGATGGACGCCCCCGCCGTCTGCACCCACACGGGCGGGGCGAACAGCAGGTTGAACAACAGCCCCACGCCTGCCCCGATCAGCGTCTCGAAGACGCGTTCCCACGCGGTGTCGGCGACCTGGGCGACGCCGAGCACCAGCATGGCGCTGATCGCCACCTCGGGGACGAACTCGTTCACCCGGACCAGCCGGCCGATGATCAGCGAGGTGAAGATCGTCAGCCCGAGGCTCCACCAGGACAGCCCCACCAGGGAACTGAACCCGCTCGCGATGAGCACCCCGACGATCACGGAGTTCACCCGCCGGATCCCCGTGGTGAGGGTGGCGTAGAGGGTGACCTGGACGACGAGCAGCGCGGTGAGCGGGGCGGTCAGGGGTGCGGGCTGGGACAGTGTCGCCGTCGCCACGGCGTAGGCGATCACCGCCGCTCCCGTGGAACGCAGGGTCTGGGCCCCCACGGGTTCGGTGGTGCGCCGGACGAGTTTGATCACGGGGTCGGCTACTCCAGGCATCCCCTTACCGTGCCCGCATTCGGCGCCCGTGCACGGTTCCCCGCCCCGAACCCCACCGGACGGACGCGCGGATGCGCGCCACGCCGGTGGGGACTCCTCAGCCGACCGCCTCCGCTGCCGCGCGGCCCGCTGCCCGGCCGGAGAAGATGCAGCCGCCGAGGAAGGTGCCCTCCAGGGAGCGGTAGCCGTGCACCCCGCCGCCGCCGAACCCGGCCGCCTCGCCGGCCGCGTACACCCCGGCCAGCGGGCTGCCGTCGGCGGTGAGGACGCGGGAGGACAGGTCCGTCTCCAGCCCGCCGAGCGACTTGCGGGTCAGGATGTTGAGGCGGACGGCGATCAGCGGCCCGGCCTTGGGGTCGAGGATGCGGTGCGGCGCGGCCGTACGGATGAGCTTGTCGCCGAGGTAGGTGCGGGCGCCCCTGATCGCGGTGATCTGGAGGTCCTTGGTGAAGGGGTTGGCGATCTCCCGGTCGCGGGCGGTGATCTCGCGGCGCAGGTCGTCCTCGTCGATGAGCCCTTCGCCGGTGAGGGCGTTCATGCCGCGGACCAGGGCGCCGAGGTCCTTCTCGACGACGAAGTCCGCGCCCTGGTCCATGAACGCCTTGACGGGTCCCGGCACGTCCGCGCGGGCCCGGCCGATCACGTCGCGGATGGACTTGCCGGTCAGATCGGGGTTCTGCTCGGAGCCGGAGAGGGCGAACTCCTTGCCGATGATCTTCTGGTCCAGGACGAACCAGGTGTAGTCGTGGCCGCTGTGCATGATGTGTTCGAGGGTGCCGAGCGTGTCGAAGCCGGGGAAGAGCGGGACGGGCAGCCGCTTGCCGCGGGCGTCCAGCCAGAGCGAGGACGGGCCGGGCAGGATCCGGATGCCGTGCTTGGCCCAGATCGGGTTCCAGTTCTCGATGCCCTCGGTGTAGTGCCACATCCGGTCGCGGTTGATGTGGTGGGCGCCGGCGTCCTCGGTGACGCCGAGCATCAGCCCGTCGACGTGCGCGGGGACGCCGGAGAGCATCTTGGCGGGCGGGGTGCCGAGCCGCTCGGGCCACTGCTTGCGGACGAGGTCGTGGTTGCCGCCGATGCCGCCGGAGGTGACGATCACCGCCTGGGCCGTGAGCTCGAAGGTGCCGGCCGCCTCCCGGCTGCTCGCGGTGCCGCGGGCCGCGTCGCTGGGCTCCAGGATCTCGCCGCTCACGGTGTCGACGGTGCCTCCGGTGCGGCCGAGGCCGGTGACGCGGTGGCGGAAGCGGAAGGTGACGAGTCCCTTGGCGACGCCCTCGCGCACCCGGCGCTCGAAGGGGGCGACGACGCCGGGGCCGGTGCCCCAGGTGATGTGGAAGCGGGGGACGGAGTTGCCGTGGCCGTTCGCGTCGTAGCCGCCGCGCTCGGCCCAGCCGACGACGGGGAAGAACCGCATGCCCTGCCGGTGCAGCCAGGAACGCTTCTCACCGGCGGCGAAGTCGACGTACGCCTCGGCCCACTTCTTCGGCCAGTGGTCCTCCTCGCGGTCGAAGCCGGCCGTGCCGAACCAGTCCTGGAGGGCCAGCTCATGGCTGTCCTTGATCCGCATGCGGCGCTGTTCGGGCGAGTCGACGAGGAAGAGGCCGCCGAAGGACCAGTGCGCCTGGCCGCCGAGCGACTGCTCGGGTTCCTGGTCGAGCAGAATGACCGAACGGCCCGCGTCGACGAGTTCCGCGGTGGCGACCAGCCCCGCGAGTCCTGCCCCGATCACGATCACGTCAGCGTCGTACGCCATGGGTTCCATCCTTGTCGGGGCCGACCGGGCCGCGGTCCGGCGGAAGGACGCACGTCACCCGTGCGGCCGCTCGCGAAGTTACTCGTGCGTCAGATCTTGGGCACCGGTCGTCCCGGCGTCAACCGCCCGGTCGGCCGCACTCCGGCCGCACCTGCGGGCCCCAGGCGCTATCGTCGAAACAAATCACCCTCTTCCGGCCTGACTTGGGGTGGAGAAGCGTGTCGGTGCTGGTCCTCGTGCTCGCTGTGAGCGCCGCCTGCTGTCTGGGCTTCGGCTTCGTGCTCCAGCAGGCCGCCGCCCGCCACGCCCCCAGGCGCGACTACCTCTCGCCCCGGCTGCTGCTCGACCTGATGCGGGTGCGCAGCTGGCTGGCCGGTATCGGCCTGATGGTCTGCGGCATGGTGCTGGGCGCCCTGGCCCTGGGCAAGGGCGAGGTCTCCGTCGTCGAACCGCTCCTGGCCACCAATCTTCTCTTCGCGATGGCCCTGTCCCGTCACCGTACGGGTCAGCGGCTGGGCCGGCAGGGCTGGGCGGGGCTCTGGCTGCTGGCCGGCGGGGTCGCCGCGTTCCTGGTGGCGGGTGAGCCGAAGGGCGGCCAGGCCGTGTCGAGTCCGCTGCGGCACTGGCTGGTGATCGGTGTGGTGGTGGGCCTGGCCCTGCTGCTGACCGCGTTCGCCAAGCGCTCACGGTCGGGGGTGTCCCCCGCGCTGCTCGCGGTGGCGGCGGGGCTGCTGTACGGACTCCAGGACGCCCTCACCCGGGTCAGCGGTGAGCGGCTCTCGGACGGCGGATGGGCGGCGCTCGTCACGGGCTGGCAGCCGTACGCGGTGCTGGTGCTGGGGGTGACGGGGCTGATCCTCGTACAGAGCGCGTTCGAGACGGGCCCGCTGCGGATGTCCCTGCCGGCGCTGACCGCGGCCCAGCCGCTGGCCGGGATCGCCTGCGGGATCGGCTTCCTGGGCGACCAGGTGCGGACCGACACGGGCGCCCTGGCCTGGCAGGCGGCGGGACTCGCGGCGATCGTGGCCGGGATCGTGCTGCTGGGGCTTCATCCGGCCATGCCGGAGGGGCCCGTGGGCGGACGCCGTACGCAGAGCCTCCAGCCACGCTGAGGCCTGCCCGCCGCCGGGGGGCCTGCGGCCTGCTGTTGGATGAGGGCATGAATCCTTCTGACGAGATCCTGGACATCGTCGACGAGAACGATGTGGTCGTGGGGCGGGCCCCGCGCGGTGAGGCGACCGCGCGGGGCCTGCGCCATCGCTGCGTCTTCATCGAGGCCCGGGACGCCGACGGCAGGATCTTCGTGCACCGCAGGACCTCCACCAAGCTGGTCTTCCCCTCGCACTACGACATGTTCGTCGGCGGGGTCGTGGGTGCCGGTGAGTCCTACGACGAGGCGGCGCTGCGGGAGGCCGAGGAGGAGCTGGGTGTCACGGGCCTGCCGCGTCCCGAGCCGCTGTTCACGTTCCGCTACGAGGGCGGCGGGCACAGCTGGTGGTCGTCCGTCTACCGGGTACGGTGCGAGCTTCCGGTGAAGCCGCAGGTGGAGGAGGTCGCCTGGCACACCTTCCTCACCGATGCGGAGCTGGAGCAGCGGCTCGGCGACTGGCAGTGGGTGCCGGACGGGCTGGAGAGTTACCGGCGGCTCCAGGCGTTCCGGACCTCACCCTGAAGCGGCCGGCAAAGCGGCAGATAGGTCCGAATGTGAAGGAATTTGTGCAGGGTCTGCGGTTGTGGTTCGCGCCGCAGCGGATCCGCGAAGAGGGCGACACGCCCGACTACCGTTTCTCGCTCGCCAACGAGCGGACGTTCCTCGCCTGGATCCGGACGGCTCTCGCCCTGATCGGCGGCGGCTTCGCGGTCGACCAGTTCCTGCCGGAGCTGGCGTGGGGCGTGCGCGCGGGTCTGGCCCTCGCGTTGCTTGCGGCGGGGGTGCTGTGTGCGCTGCGGGCCGTCAACCACTGGGTGCGGTGCGAGCGGGCGATGCGGCGCGGGGAGGACCTGCCGGTGTCGCGTTTCCCGACGCTGCTGAGTCTGGCGGTCGCCGTGGTGGCCGTGGCCATGGTGGTGGTGGTCCTGTTCCGCTGGGAGGGCCGGTGAGCGCGGCGGAGCGCGACCCGGGGCTCCAGCCCGAGCGGACCAGGCTGGCCTGGCGGCGTACGACGCTGTCCTGCACGGTGGTGGCGCTGCTGGCGGGCAAGCAGACGCTGCACGGCGGGGTCACACCGGCCGGGGTGGTGGCGCTGTCGCTGAGTGTGCTGGCCTGGCTGGGGTTCCTGCGGGTGGCGAACCGGCGGGTGCAGGGCATGGGGGCCGCGCGCCCGCAGCCGCTCGCGTCCCGCGCGGCACTGACGGCCGCGGCGTGCACGGTCGCGCTGGCCGTGTTCGCCGCGGCGATGCTGTTCTGAGCGGTCCGCCCGGGGTCAGCTCTCCCAGTCGACGGTGACGATGATCTTTCCGCGGGTACGGCCCTCGGCGTTGAGCCGGTGGGCCTCCGCCGCCTCGGCCAGCGGGAAGACCCGGTCCACATGGACCGAGACGATGCCCCGCTCGGCCAGCTCCGCCAGATGGGCGAGGTCCTTGGCGTCGGGCCGCACGAACGCGTAGGTGCCGCCGTACGAGAACACTTCGTCGTCGACGATGGAGGCCAGGCGCCCGTCCGGTGCGAGCGTCTCGGCGGACACCCGCAGGGCCTCCCCGCCCACGGTGTCGAAGGCGGCGTCGATCCCGTCGGGGGCCAGCGCCCGCAGCCGGTCCGCGAGGCCGTCCCCGTACGCCACGGGCTCCGCGCCGAGCTGCCGCAGATGCTCGTGGTTGCGCTCGCTCGCGGTGCCGATGACCCGGCATCCGGTGTGGCGGGCTATCTGTACGGCCAGCGAGCCGACGCCGCCGGCCGCCGCGTGGACGAGGACGGTGTCGCCGTTGCGGATGTGCAGCGAGCGGTACAGCACCTGGTAGGCGGTGAGACCGGCCAGCGGCAGACCGGCCGCCTCCTCGAAGCTCAGGCTCAGGGGCTTGCGGGCCAGGGTGCGCACGGGCGCGGCCACGTACTCGGCGAAGGTGCCCCGGCTGAGGAAGTCCTCCCGCACGTAGCCGATGACCTCGTCGCCGACGGCGAACTCGTCGACGGCGATGCCGGGCTGGACGACGACCCCCGAGACGTCCCAGCCGGGGATCACCGGGAAGACCGGCTCCAGCACGGCGTCGAGGTGTCCCGCACGGGCGACACGGTCGACCGGGTTGACCGCTGCGGCCCGTACCTTCACCAGGACGGTGTCGGGGCCGACCTTGGGGTCGGGTCGCTCCCCGTACTCCAGGACGTCGGCCCCGCCGTACCCGCTGTAGCTGATCGCCTTCATGTACCGACACTCGCGGCGGCGCGGACCGCCCGCAACTCAGGCCGTCACCAGCGCGGGATCGTGGGCGTCGTCCATCCCGGCTCGGCCTTGCGCATCGCGGCGGCGTCGTCGCGCTCGCGCATCGTGCCGTCGTCGTCGAGCCAGCGGCGGTGCAGCGCGGCGAGGCGTTCCCGGTCGAGTTCGACACCGAGTCCCGGGGCGTCGGAGACGGTGAGGCGGCCGTCCGCGAAGACGTGCCGGGCGGTGATGACGTCCTCGGTCTGCCAGGGGTAGTGGCTGTCGCAGGCGAAGTCGAGGTTGGGGACGGTGGCCGCGACGTGCGTCATGGCGGCGAGACTGATCCCGAGGTGGGTGTTGGAGTGCATGGAGAGGCCGACGCCGAAGGTGCGGCAGATCCCGGCCAGTTCGCGGGTGCGGTGCAGCCCGCCCCAGTAGTGGTGGTCGGAGAGGACGACCTGCACGGCGTTCCGGGCGAAGGCCTCCGGGACCTCGGCGAGCGTGGTGACGCACATGTTCGTGGCCAGCGGCACGTCGGTGCCGGCCGCGACGGCGGCCATCAGCTCCGTGCCGCTCGCCGGGTCCTCCAGGTATTCGAGTACGTCCTTCAGCTGCTCGGCGACGTACAGCGAGGTCTGAGAGGACCAGGCACCGTTGGGGTCCAGACGCAGCGGCTGCCCGGGGAACGCCTCGGCCAGTGCGCGGACCGCGGCGATCTCCTCCTCGGGCGGGAAGACACCGCCCTTCAGCTTGAAGGAGGAGAACCCGTACTCGCGGGCGAAGCGCCGCGCCTGGGCGACGACCCCGGCCGGGTCGACGGCCGCGCCCCAGTCGTCGTGTTCGCCGCCGTCCGGGTGCCCGGCCCAGCGGTAGAAGAGGTACGCGCTGTACTCGACGGCGTCGCGGACCTTGCCGCCGAGCAGCGCGTGCACCGGCAGGCCGAGGGTCTTGCCCAGGGCGTCCAGGCAGGCCACCTCGAAGCCGGAGACCACCGAGAGGCGCAGCTTGTCCGCGGTCTGGACTCCGCGGAGCCCGCCCGCGTCGACCCGCTCGTCGGCCGCGCGTGAATCTCCGCACACCTCGTCGGCGAGGGCGAAGAGGCCGTTCACATCGCTGACCGGACGTCCGACCAGGGCCGTGGCGAGGGGCTGGGCCAGGTCGAGGTACTTGCCGTCGCCGTAGGTCTCCCCGATGCCGGTCACGCCGCCCCGGGTGACGACCTCCACGATGAGCCGTGGGGTGTACGGCTGATGGACGCCCTGGGTGTTGAGGAGCGGCGGGTCGGCGATGAGGATCGGGGTCAGCCGGACTTCGTCGATCAACCAGTCTGTGTTCATACGTGAACTCTATTCAGCCATACGACTGAATGCCAGGGTCCGCCCGTCATTCGGACCGGAGGAACATATTCCGTTCCGGGAGTTCACTGGACGACATACCGACTGGTCGGCATCATGAACCCCGACGTCTTATCCTCCCGGAGGTGCGCACGATGAGCCCAGTCCACCCGCCAGGTCTCGACCTCGACCGCTTGCGCGGACATCTCGACCGCGAGCGGCCGGGTCTGGTGAACGGACCGCTCGACGCCCGGCTCATCGAGGGCGGCCGCTCGAACCTGACCTATGTCGTCACGGACACGGACGGCACCGGCCGATGGGTGGTCCGCAGGCCACCGCTGGGTCATGTCCTGGCCACCGCGCACGACATGAAGCGTGAGCACCGGGTGATCAGCGGGCTGCACCCCACGGCCGTCCCGGTCCCCGAAACCCTGCTGCTCTGCGAGGACGACTCGGTCATCGGCTCGCCCTTCTACGTCATGGAGTACGTCGAGGGCACCCCGTACCGCACGGCGGAGCAGCTCGCCCCGCTGGGCGCCGAGCGCACCCGCAAGGCGGTGCTGGGTCTGGTCGACACCCTCGTGGAGCTGCACGCCGTCGACCCTGAGGCTGTCGGCCTCGGTGACTTCGGGCGCCCCGAGGGCTTCCTCGACCGGCAGCTGCGCCGCTGGGGCAAGCAGCTGGACGCCTCCCGCAACCGCGAACTGCCCGGCATCGACGAGCTGCACGCGGCGCTCGGCCGGCAGCTGCCCGGCTCCCCCGCCCCCACGGTCATCCACGGCGACTACCGCCTGGACAACGTGCTGATCGGGTCCGACGACGAGATCAAGGCCGTCCTCGACTGGGAGATGTCGACGCTCGGCGACCCGCTCACCGACCTCGGGCTGCTGGTGATGTACAGCTCCGACCTGGGCCTGCCCGAGTCACCGGTCTCCACCACCAGCGGTGCAGCCGGCCACCCCTCCCCCGCCGAGCTGATCGAGCGCTACGCCGCCCGCTCCGGCCGGGACACCACCGGCATCTCCTGGTACACGGCGTTCGCCTGGTTCAAGCTCGCCGTGATCCTCGAGGGCATCCACTACCGCTACACCCTGGGCCAGACGGTCGGCGGCGGCTTCGACCGCATCGGCGACCTCGTCCCCGTCTTCATCGAGCACGGCCTCACCACCCTCCAGGAAGGCTGACCCACCCCATGGACTTCGCATTCGACGCCCGTACCGAAGAGCTGCGCGCCAAGCTGCTCACCTTCATGGACGAGCACGTCTACCCGGCCGAGCAGACCGCGGAGGAGCAGCGCGCCCAGCTGGCGTCACCGTGGGACACCCCACAGGTGGTGGAGGACCTCAAGGCCGAGGCCCGGCGGCAGGGGCTGTGGAACGTCTTCCTGCCGGACGCCGAGTACGGCGGTGGGCTCACCAATCTCCAGTACGCCCCGCTGGCGGAGATCCTGGGCCGCTCCCCGCAGTTGGCGCCGACCGCGCTGAACTGCGCGGCGCCGGACACCGGGAACATGGAGGTGCTGGCGCAGTTCGGCACCGAGGAGCAGAAGAAGCAGTGGCTGGAGCCCCTGCTGGCCGGTGAGATCCGGTCCGCGTTCGCGATGACGGAGCCGGAGGTCGCCTCGTCGGACGCGACGAACATCGAGACCCGCATCACCCGGGACGGCGGTGACTACGTCATCAACGGGCGCAAGTGGTACATCTCCGGAGCGATGAACCCGGACTGCGCGATCTTCATCGTGATGGGCAAGACCGACCCCGACGGCGAGGACATCCGCCGCCAGCAGTCGCAGATCCTCGTCCCGCGCGACGCCCCGGGCCTGACGGTGAAGCGCGCCATGAAGGTGTACGGCTACGAGGACCACTACCACGGTGGCCACGCCGAGGTCGTCTTCGACAACGTGCGGGTGCCGGCCGCCAACCTGATCGGCGAGGAGGGCGGCGGCTTCGCCATCGCCCAGGCGCGGCTGGGACCGGGCCGCATCCACCACTGCATGCGGCTGATCGGCATGGCCGAGCGCGCCATCGAGCTGATGTGCCGGCGCGCGGTGGCCCGTACGGCCTTCGGCAAGCCGCTCGCCCAGCAGGGCGTCGTGCAGAACTGGATCGCGGACGCCCGGGTCACGGTGGAGCAACTGCGGCTGCTGGTGCTGAAGACCGCCTGGCTGATGGACACCGTCGGCAACCGCGGTGCGCACACCGAGATCCAGTCCATCAAGATCGCCACCCCGCGTGCGGTGGTCGCCATCCTCGACCAGGCGGTGCAGCTGCACGGCGCGGGCGGGGTCAGCCAGGACTTCCCGCTGGCCGAACTGTGGGCGGCGGCGCGGACGCTGCGGCTGGCCGACGGCCCGGACGAGGTGCACCAGCGGTCGCTGGCGCGGCGGGAGATCAAGAAGTACCTGTAGGGGGTGGCCCGGCCGGCCGGTGGCGGCGGATCACGTCAGTCTTCGCCGGCCCCGATCCGCTCCAGTACGTCCGTGTACAGGGAGCGCCGGTCGGGCCGGGCACGGGCGGAGGCATGCCGGAGTGCCGGGACCGCCGCCCCGCCCAGCTCGACGAGCCCTTCGGCGGCCGCCTCGCGCACGACGGCGTGCGGGTGCCCGAGCAGGGCTGCCACCGCGGGGAGCGACGGCTCCCAGCCCGCCCGGCAGAGCGTCCCGGCCGCCATGCGCACCACGTCCGGCCGTGGGTCGTCCAGCAGGAGTTCGGTGTGGCGCAGATGAGGCGTCCGGCCGAGCATCGCCCGTGAGGTCCGGTGGGCGCGCAGCCGGACCTTGGGCCGGGGGTGTACCAGCAACTCGCCGAGCAGATTCAGGAGTTGTGGGTCCGTGTCCGGTTCGGGGCCGGTGTGCGCCTCGGCCAGTTCCGTGAGCGCCCGGCAGATCTGCTCCGGCGTGCCGGTTGCGGCCAGGTCCAGCAGTTCCTGCCGGGCCGGACGGTGTCTCCTCGCGGCGGGGACGGCCTCGCCGCGGTCACGCAGGAGTTCAAGTGCCGCCGCGTCCTGCTGCCCGGCCTCCGGACCCCGCAACGGTCCGTCCACGAGGCGCAGCCGGTCGGCGAGTTCGGCGCGTCCTTCGGTGTGCAGGCGCCGGCAGATCCGTGTCAGCGCCGCGGTACGCAGCAGCGGGCGGCCGGCGAGCAGGTCCAGGAAGCCCCAGGCCCCGGCGTCGAGGCGGTCTCCCAGCGCTTCGGCCAGCGCGTCGGCGGGGTACGCGAGCAACGCGTCCCCGGCGGCGCGAGCCACGGCGGGCGGTGCGTGTTCCCACCACTCCAGCAGCAGCGGGACCAGCCGTTCCCTCTCCCACGGGCCGAGCTCCGCGGCCATACGTGCCACCCGGTCGCGCAGAATCCCGTCGCCGCGCAGTTCCCTCTCGCCGATGGCGCCGAGCGCGCGGGCGGGGCCCGCTCCGGCGGGCAGACCGATCCGGCCGCCGAGGTACGCGCGAAGCACGACCAGGCGGGCCTCAGGCTCGGGCCACCGCGCCAGCGCCTCGGCCGCGGTCTGCCTGCGCTCCGCCTCGTCCGACCCCAGCATGGCGAGCAGCCGCTCCCGCAGGGCCGCCGAACGCGGCTGGTCCAGGTCGTCGACGCGGACCCGGCGCGGTGACGGCTCCGGTGTGCGGGCGGTCTCCGCGAGGGTCCAGGGTGGCGCGTCGAGGGGCTGGAGCCACGTCATCCAGTCGATGAGCGCGGCGCGGATCCCCCTGCCCGCACCGCGGTGCGCCTCGATCAGCGCGGCCAGCCGGTCCCGCGAGGGGACCGTGCCGTCGTCCGTGCGGCGGAACTCCGCCAGGGCGTCCGGTGCCCGGACCGCGTCGGCCAGCGCGGCCCGCCAGGCCCTGGTCCCGGCGGGCACGGGCGCGGCGGCGTCGGGCGCCGGTACGGCGAAGGCCTCCCCGAGCACGGTGGTCTCGGCCCGCCAGGGGTCGGCGTCAAGCCGGGCATCCGAGAGGGCCCGGTCGAGATCGGCGCGGACCGGTACCGCACCGAGGCGGCGCAGCAGGGTCAGCGTGGACCGGCTCGGCATCGCCGGCGCGGGACCCAGGGCGCGTACCGCGGCGACGGCGTCCGGTTTCGCGGTGGCCGTCAGCAGCGGGGCGACCGCTTCGAGCACGGCGATCAGATCGTGCCGGTCCCCGTCCCGGGCATCGGCCAGCGCGTCCAGCAGGACGGGGGCGGACCGGGAGAACGCCCTGAGCTCTTCGTCACTCCGAGGCCCGGCGCAGAACCACAGGACGAACCGCAGGACCTTGCTCCGGAGCCCCTTGTCCCGGGTCAACGGCCGGGAGCCCGCCAGCGCGAGCCAGTCGCCCACCATGGGCCGCAGCCTTCTCGCCCGGAAGGGTCCGGGCAGCTCATCCAGCTCGGCGAGGCGCAGCGCGATCTCGGCGTCCCAGCCCCCGGTCACCAGGGCCTCGATGTCACGGTCCGCCGCACGGGCGGCCGCCGACCGGCCTCCGGCGGCCGGTCCGGTGTTCCCTTGGCGGGCCACGGTCCGTGCCGGATCCTTCACGGTGCCGGAGGCCGGCGCGGCCGGGCGGGACGCCACCGGGGCGAGAGGGAGCGCCGCCGGCGACCGCTGCTCGTCCGGTGCGAGGAGCGAGCGTGCGACGAGGACGCCGTCGAGGTCCTCCAGCAGCAGGCGACGGGTGGCGTCGTCCCGGGTGTGTTCGGCAGCGGCCACGAGGGTGGCCGCGTAGGCGTCGCCGAGGAGGGCGCGCAGGGCCGCGACGAGGGCCTCGCGCAGACCGGGGTTGCTGTCCTGTCCGAGCCGGGAGAGGAGCTTCGGGAGCGCCGCCGGTGCGCCTGCCCGGACCAGCGCCTCGGCCGCCGTCTTCCTGATGTTCATGTTCGGGTGGTCGAGGCAGCCGGCGATGGCGGCGCTCGCCCAGTGGGCCCGGGCATGGCCCAGGGCGAGCAGGGCCTGCCGGACGGTCTGGATGTCCTCGGCCCTCGTCAGCGCGATCAGCGTCGCCGAGAGCGCCTGGGCGTCCTCGCCCGTCGCGTCCTGGGCGAGCAGTGCGACGGCGTGCTTGCGGACGTGCCGGTCCCGGTGGCGCAGCAGTCGGTGCGCCCGCGCGCGGGTGCCCTTCCAGGGCGCCCTGAGCAGCAGTTCGAGCAGGACCACCTGCTCGTCGTCGGACAGGCCGGGGCGGTCCAGCAGGTCCAGCGCCACCGTCGCGACCAGCGCGTGCCCGGCCTCCCGCGCGTCCGCGGCACCGAGGAGGCAGACTGGCCTGATCGCGCCCCGTTCGTGGAGCCGGCGACCGAGGGCGCCCACGGCGTCCAGGACCTCCTGCGGCACCGCGGGCTCACCGGCAGGCTGCCCGTGCTCCCCGGTCCGGGGAGCCGCGCCCGGGCTCCTCGCCGCGGCCTGCCCGGCCACGACGCGCAGCAGCAGGTCGGCGATGACCGGGAGGGTGGTGGCGTCGCCGTGGGCCGCCAGCCGGCACAGGGACGCCACCGGCGCGTCCGGGTCCAGGTGGGAGCTCAGAAGGGCCAGCTCCCGCGCGTCCGGTCCGCCGAGGTCGGCCGCGATGCGCGGCGGCAGATCGACCGGGTCGAGGCGGGTGAGAAGGGCACGGCGCCGGTCCGGATCGCGGTTCAGCTGCCACAGGAGTTCCAGGGCCCGGTTGCGTACGGGGCGCAGGTGCGGCGCCGTCCCGCCCGTGGGCAGGCCCAGTCCCTCGCACAGGGCGCGTACCGTCCGGTCGCCGCCGATCGCCTCCAGCGTGTCCAGGGCCGCGGCCGGCGCCGAGGGGAGCAGGGCGATGACGGCCTCCTCGGCGTCCGCGTGGCGCAGTTCGCGGATCGCGTCGAGGAAGGGCCCGGGTGCGGGGGCCGAGGGCAGTACGCGGGCGACGGCGTCCCCGACCGGGAGGTCGCCGGCCCCCTGCCCGGCCAGGGCGACGAGCAGGGTGAGCCGTCGCGGCCAGTCCGGATCGTCGGCCGGCGCGTCCGTGAGGACGCGCAGCGTCTCGTTCCGGGAGGTGAAGAGGACCGTCGCCACGTCGCGGGGCGGGATCGAGTGGTCGGACAGGGCCAGGCCGATGACGGCGCGGACGTGCGGGCCGTCCGGGAAGTGCCCGCGGCGGTGGAGACCGCGCAGGCAGACCACGGCCGGGCCGCCGAGCAGCAGAGGATCGCGGGCGGCGACGGCCGTCAGCTCGCCGATGTCGTCGCGGTCCGCCAGTTCGCCGAGCAGTTCCATCCCGCGTCGCCGAAGGCCCGGCGCGAGGTGAGGGTCCGCGACGACCCGGAACAGGAGGGCCCGGTGGCCGTGGCGCGCGGCGGCCGCGAGGGCGGCGGCGGCCACCGCGGGCCACTCCCGCACAGCGTCCTGCGCCGGTTGCCCGGCCGGATCAGGGACCGGATCAGGGGCCGGATCACGGACCGGATCACGGAAGAGGAAGGGGGCGAAGAGGCCGGGCGGCAACGGGTCCACCGCCGCCCACGGTTCGGCGATGGCATCCAGCGCGCCCGCGACGACCGAGGGTCCGCCGGCTCCCAGCAGGGCGATCAGCTTCTCCCGGACCAGCGCCGGGGCCAGCAGTCCGGCGTGCAGCCCTTCCCGGGCCAGCCGCAGCGCCTCGGCCTGAAGGACCGGGTCGCCGCTGCCCGCCAGCTCGTCCACCAGGAGCGCCGGCCGGTACGCGCCGGTGATCTCCGCACCCCGCACGGCCTGGTACAGGAGCTCGCCCGGGGGCTCGTCGCGGAGCACCTCGGGGTCGTGCAGCACATCGGCGCGCAGCCAGGCGATCCGTACGCGTGCCGGCAGGTGCCCGGCCGTGCGCCACGGCGGCCGGGGGCGGCCGCTCAGCCGGTGGCCGAGCCGCTCGTAGAGCTCTGCCAGGAGGAGATCGGCCTCCGGCAGTCCGGTGAGTGAGGCGGGCAGGAGCCCGGCGAGTGCGTCCGCCTCGCCGTCGTCGCACGGCGGGCACCCGGTGATGTGCTCGGCCAGCCGGATCAGCGCCGCGTGACGCTGCCCGGGGCCCGTGGGCCCGAGCAGTCGGCCCAGGGCGTGGATCTCGTCGTCGACCGGTGTCCGCATCGTCGGATGCTAACCAGGGGCGCCGAGGCTGCACCAACAGCTTTTCGGGCCTTCGTCAGTAGCCGCCGTACGGTACGTGGTCGGCGAGGGCCAGCTCGCGGGCGAAGGCCCGCACCCTCAGCAGGCACCGGGCGAGGATCCGGACGGCCCTCGGCCGTTGCGGCCCGTAGGCCACGTTCCACAGAGCGGGAACTCGTGTCGAAACCTGGATGTGAGCCATGTATCCAGCTTCGCCCTGCCACTCGCTTCGGTCCAACAGATGGATTCGCTGGCTGCGATCGCTACCGTAGATGGATGGAGATTCGTCAGCTCCGCCACTTCATGGCGGTGATCACGCACGGCAGCTTCACCGCCGCCGCCCGCGCGGAACTGATCGTGCAGTCCGCGCTGAGCACCTCCGTCCGCAACCTCGAACGGGAGCTGGGGGCCGATCTGTTCGAGCGGACCGGCCGCCGGGTGGTGCTGACCGAGGCCGGCCGGGCACTGCTGCCCTCGGCCCGGACGGTGCTGGCCGGGACGGACGCGGCACGCGACGCGGTGGCGGCCGTCTCCGGGCTGGCCACCGGGCGGGTGCGGATCGGCACGATCCAGACGCTGACGTGTGTGGACCTGGCCGCCGAGCTCGCCTCGTTCCACCGGTTGTGGCCCGGGGTGCAGATCTCCCTGCGCGAGGCGACGACACCCGAACTGGTCGCGGGGGTACGCGCGGGCGAGCTGGATCTCGCCTATCTCGCGCCCGACGCGGCCGAACTCCCGGAGGGCATCGCGGCGTTCGCGTCCTGGCAGGAGGACCTGGTTTTGATCACGGCGCCGGGCCACCGGCTCGCGACGGCCGGGCGGACCCTGATCAGGGACCTGGCCGCCGAGCCGTTCGTGGACTTCCGTGCGGGGACCGGCCTGGAGACGGCGGTGCGGCGGCTGGCCGCGCACTGCGGTCTGGAGCGCCGGATCACCTGTGACGTGACGCAGATCCGGCTGCTCGTCGACCTCGTACGGGCGGGCATCGGCGTCGCGATCGTGCCGCGCCGGATCGGCGAGGACGCCGGGCTGCCGTGCGTGAGCATCCGCCAGCCGGAGCCGGGCCGGACCGTGGTGCTGGTGGGCCGGGCGCCCCGGCCGCGCAATCCGGCGGCGGAGGCGCTGCTGGGCCGGCTGGCGGGCGGCGGCTCCTGAGAAGACGTCCCTACGGCCGCAGCGCGCGCAGCAGCAGGTCGGCGAGGTGGTCGGCGACCTCCTGCTGGGTCAGTGGGCCGTCCGGCCGGTACCAGGTCGACAGGTGGTGGACCGAGCCGAAGTGGTAGTCGACGATCAGGTCGGCCGGGGTGGCCGTCGAGAACACCCCGCTGCGCTGGCCCTCCTCCACGAGTGCCCGGAAGCGCTCGTGGTAGCGGCGCCGCTCCACCCGTACCTGCTTGTTCTTCTCCGGGCTCAAATGGTGCATCGAGCGGAAGAAGATCGAGGCGTCATCGAGGTTCTCGATGGTGGTGACGACCACGTCGGCCGCGGCATCGCGCAGCCGCTGCTCGACCGGGGCGTCGGCGTCCGCGAAGGCGTCGAGCCGCTCCTGCTGGAGCCGCAGCACCCGCGCGTAGACCTCCTGGAGGAGGTCCTCCTTGGAGCCGAAGTAGTGGTAGAGCGCGCCCTTGGTGACGCCGGCCGCCTCGACGATCTCCTGGACCGAGGTGCGGTCGTACCCCTGCTCGGCGAAGAGCCGGGTGGCGGCGGCCAGCAGCCGCTGGGGGACGGGGGTACCGCTCCCGTCCGTCGCCTTGGCCATAGCCGCCACCTTCCTTCCGTGAGTTGCGTGAGTCGCGTTGAGTTGCGTGAACCGGTTCTAGCGAGGTGAACGCAGTTCCCGCCTGAGGATCTTCCCACTTGCGGTCTTGGGAAGTTCCGTCAGGATCTCGACTTCGCGCGGATACTTGTACGCGGCAAGCCGTTCCTTGCAGTACGCACCCAATTCGCCGGGTTCGACCGAGGAGCCGGGCCGCAGGCTGACGTAGGCGCGGACCGTCTCGCCGCGGTAGGGGTCGGGAACGCCCACGACCGCGGCCTCGCGGACGGCGGGGTGGGTGTACAGGACATCTTCCACCTCGCGCGGCCAGACCTTGAAGCCCGAGGCGTTGATCATGTCCTTCTTGCGGTCGACGACGTAGAGCCAGCCCTCGCGGTCCATGAAGCCGATGTCTCCGGTACGCAGCTCGCCGTCCGGGAACGCGGCGGCGGTGGCCTCGGGCAGCCGCCAGTAGCCGGAGACGACCTGCGGGCCGCGCACCGCGATCTCGCCCTGCTCGCCGAAGGGCACGTCCGCCCCGTTCTCGTCGATGATCCGCACGACGGTGTCCGGTCCTGGCACACCGACCGAGAGGGTGCCGGAGACCGGGTCGACGGGTGCCTCGCGCTCGGGCGGCACGGAGGCGCAGGGCGCGGTGCACTCGGTGAGGCCGTAGCCGTTGCGGATGTACGGGCCGAAGCCCGCCCGGAACTTCTCGACGAGCGCGGGCGGCAGCGGTGCGCCGCCGGAGGAGATCACCTCGAAGGAGGCGAAGTGCCCGGGTGTGACGCCCGGGGTCGCGGCGAGCGCCATGAAGGCGGTCGACGGGCCGACGGTGTAGGCGGGGCGGTGCTCGGCGAAGGCGTCGAGGACGACGCCGGGGTGGAAGCGGTACGCCAGGACCAGGGTGCCCGCGTTGGCGAGGCAGGCGGCCAGCTGGCAGACCATGCCGGTGATGTGGAAGAGCGGGGCGAGGGCGAAGTAGGCGGAGCCCTCGGCGATGGGGTGGCCGGTGCGCTGGCGTTCGGCGTTGACCATGATGTTGCCGTGGGAGTTCAGGGCGCCCTTGGGGGTGCCGCTGGTCCCGGAGGTGTAGCTGATCAGCGCCACGTCGGCGGCGGTGAGGTCCCGGTCCGCCGGGGCCGCGAGGCCCTGCCGGGCGACAGCCACCAGGTCGTCGGCGTCGTCGGCGGCCGGCAGCCGCTCGAAGTTCAGCACCCGCTCGTCGTTCTTCGTCTGGAGGTCCAGCTCGCAGGCGGTGACGGCGATCCGTACGGACGGGGCACCGGCCGCGGTGCCCCGCAGATACGCCTCCCAGGCCCGGTCGGAGCAGATCAGCGCCGCGACGTCGGCGTCCTTCAGTACGTGACCGACCTCGGCGGACTTGTACATCGGGTTGAGCGGGACGACCGTCGCCCCGGCCTTCCAGGCGCCGAGCAGCGCGAGCACGAACTGCGGGGAGTTCTGCAGCATGATCGCGACCCGCTCGCCGCGCCGCAGGCCCCGGGCGGCGAGGTGCCCGGCCACGGAGTCGGAGAGGTCGTCGGTCTCGCGGTAGGTGAGGCGTCCGTCGAAGTAGGCGAGCGCGGGATGGCCGGGGGCCCGGGACGCGGAGTCACGGAAGGCGTGCACCAGGGTCTCGGCGGGGCTGACGGGGGCCCGCTGGGCCTTGCTGAGCAGGGGGAGCCAGGGCTGGGCCGCGTAGATCGACTCGCTCATGCGCCGGACCCCTCCCACTTCTGCTGGAGATGGTTCATGTTGCCGAGCCAGTGGTCGGTGTCCTTGGCACGCGCTCGGTAGTAGCCGGCGACCTCGGGGTGCGGCAGGACGAGGAAGCGGTCCTCGGCCATGGCGTCGAAGAGGGCGTCGGCCACGTCCTCGGGCTCGATCGCGCTGGGGGCGAGCACGAGCTTCCCGGCCGATCCGGCGGCGGTGAGCATGTCCGTACGCACGCCCTGCGGGCAGATCGCGTGGACCTTGACGCCGCGGTGGCGGTAGGTGAGGGAGAGCCACTCGGCGAAGGCGACCACGCCGTGCTTGGTGACGCTGTACGGCGCCGCGCCGATCATCGTCAGCAGCCCGGCGGCGGAGGCCGTGGAGACGAACCTGCCGCTGCCACGCTCCAGCCAGTCCGGGAGCAGCGCCCTGGCCGCGCGGACGTGCGCCATCACGTTGACGTCCCAGGCGGCGGCCCAGACCTCCTCGTCGGCGAAGACGTCGCCGGGCGAGGCCAGGCCCGCGTTGGCGCAGTAGACGTCCACGATGCCGTCGAGCGCGTCCCGGGCGGCCTCGACGATCTGCGAGGCGTCGCCTGCGACCGCGGTGCCGCCGATCTCCTCGGCCAGTGCCTTGATCCGGCTTTCGTCGAGGTCGTTGACCACGACCCGTGCGCCCTCGGCAGCGAATCTGCGGGCCAGTGCGGCTCCGATGCCGCCTCCGGCCCCCGTGACCACCACGCCCGCGCCCTGCACCGTACTCATCGGTCCCGCCTCTCTCAGCCGACTGCCCCAGCAGACTAACCAGTCGGTATGTCGTCGGGGAAGGGGTGCGGGCGAGTCATCCGCCACTCGATGCACAGCTGTCCCGTCCGGCTCATTCCCTGCGGCCGTCACGCGCGCTAGCGTGCGTGACCATGACAGACGTCGCGATCATGGAGGTAGCTGAATGAGCCTGTCCAGACGTGGATTGCTGGCCGCCGGCGGCGCGGTGGGAGCGCTCGCGGCGACCGCCGCCTCGGCCGGACCCGCGGCCGCCCTCCCCTCGCCCGGCAAGGGGCACGGGGGCGGGCACGGCCGGGTCCGTACCGGCTTCGACCGGCTGACGGCGGACGGCTACGCAACTCTGAAGGGGCAGCGGGTCGGTGTGGTCACCAACCCCACCGGGATCACGTCCGATGTGCGCCACATCGTCGACGTGATGCACCCGGACGAGCGCGTGAACCTGACCGCTGTCTTCGGCCCGGAGCACGGCTTCCGCGGCACGGCCCAGGCGGGCGGCTCGGAGGGGCGGTACGACGACCCGGCGACCGGTCTGCCGGTCTACGACACGTACCTGAAGAGCGGGCAGGCCCTCGCCGACGTCTTCACCGCGTCCGGCGTGGACACGATCGTCTTCGACATCCAGGACGCGGGCGCCCGCTTCTACACCTACATCTGGACGCTGTACGACTGCCTGGAGGCGGCCGCCCTCGCGGGGAAGAGGTTCGTCGTGCTGGACCGGCCGAACCCGGTGACGGGACGGGCCGCGCTCGGGCCCGTGCTCGACCCCGCGTTCGGCACCTTCGTGGGGCGCCGGGAGATCTCCCAGGCGCACGGCATGACGGTCACCGAGCTGGCGCTGCTGTTCAACGGGGAGTTCCTCGCGGACCGTCCGGCCGAGCTGGAGATCGTGAAGATGTCGGGGTGGTCGCGCGCGGACTTCTTCGACGGGACCGGGCTGCCGTGGGTGCCGCCGAGCCCCAACATGCCGACGCCCGAGACCGCGCTGGTGTACTCGGGCACCTGCCTCTTCGAGGGCACGAACCTCTCCGAGGGGCGCGGCACGACACGCCCCTTCGAGCTGCTCGGCGCGGAGGGCGTCGACCACACCTGGGCGGCCGCGGCCAACGCGCTGGACCTGCCAGGAGTGGCGTTCCGCGAGGCGTACTTCGCGCCGACGTTCTCGAAGTTCCAGGGCAAGACGGTGGGCGGGGTCCAGGTGCACGTGCTGGACCGCGAGGTGTTCGACCCGGTGCGCACCGGGATCGCGCTGCTCGTCACGGCGAAGCAGTCGTGGAGCGGGTTCGCCTGGCGGGCGGACAACTGGATCGACAAGCTCACGGGCAACACCCGGGTCCGCACGATGATCGACGCGGGTGCGGACACGGATGAGGTCGTGGGGGCGTGGGCGGCGGATCTCGCCGCGTTCCGGGCGGTGCGGAGACGGTACTTGCAGTACCGGTGAGCCCGGTCACCGGGCGGGCCGTTGTGCGCGGGCCCGCCCGGCGAACCGGTTTTGTCCTCAATCGCCGGACGGGCTTGATTTGCCCGCCGGACAGGCTTGGATCGCTGCCGGACGGGCTGGACTTGCCCGCCCGGCAGCTTGTTCGGCTCAACGGTGCACCGGGAACTCCACCACCTGCTGGTACGTCGGCCGGTTCTGCCAGTGGATCGCCTTCTGCGCGATCCCCCCGAGTGCCCGGTGGATGATCGAGTCGGTGCACCACTGCTCACCGGCCTTGCAGGTGTCGTCGGCCGGGTACACCTCGCCCGCCGGCACCGCCGCCGCCTGCTTCAGGGAGGTCAGCAGCGCCGTGCGGCAGGCGCTCAGATCGCCGTTGCCGCAGTACGACTTGGCCAGCGGGCCCTTGACCGGCTGCCCGAGCACCTGGCGCAGGTCCTTGTCGGCGAAGCCCCACCAGCCGTACTGGAACGCGGAACCGCTGTGCGCGCCGCTCGGCCCGTGGCTGGCGGCCGGGGACTCGTCGGTGGCCAGGTTCGCGGTCAGCGCCCCGTACAGGTCGTCACCGAGCCCGGGCTTGAACTCCGCTTCGATCAGCTCGGGCCACCACGCGTCCATCACACGGACCGCGTCGGCGTGGGTGTACGCGTGCGAGCCGGGGCTGCTCTCCTTGCGCTGGGCGCCCGACGCCCGCCAGGAGTCCAGCTGTTGGACCACGGTGTTCAGCTCCGGGTCGGTGACCGGCTGGGAGCGGATCACCTTGAGCAGCTCGGGAAGCAGCTGCTCGCCGCGCAGATCGGTGAGCGCGGCGTCCGCCATCGCCCGGGTGAGGGAGGCACGGGTCACGCCACCCTCCTCGACCAGCTTCGACACCCGGTCGTCGAGCAGGTCGGCCCGGTGCACGGCGCTGAGCCCGAAGCCCGCGGAGGCGTACCCCTCGGCCTGCTTGTTGTTCCAGGACACGTAGTAGTCCTGGCCGCTGGAGTGCGGGTGCTCGGCGAACGGGGTGTGCTCGGCGGTGTTGGCCGCCGGGTCGTAGCCCTTCCACTCGTACGCCTTCCCGGCCTTGACGGGCAGGGCCGGGTCGACGCCCGGGGCGCGCACCGGGTTCATGCCGCTGTTGTAGTAGGCGGCGGTGCGGGAGTCGGCGTAGAACCAGTTGAAGGCGTAGTCGATGTTGCTCGCCGCCCGCTGGAAGGAGGCGGCGTCGGTGACGTACGACGGGTCGTTGAGCATCTGGAAACCGATGATGGAGTCGGCCTCGTGCCGGTAGGTGGTGCGCAGGGTGGTGTACGCGACGGGCTTGCCGTCCACCGTCGCGCGGTGGGTGACGATGCCGTAGCCGGTGCGCCACACCTGCATCCGGTAGGAGCCCTTCGCCGTGGAGTCGGCGACGGTCGGCTTCCAGGAGTTGGTGTGCTCCAGCTTCTCCATGGCGGTGCAGGTCCCGCGGTAGAGGTAGTGCGTGGAGTCCTTGGTGGGCGTGGAGCCGTCGGGTTCACACAGGTCGACGGCGTACGTGTCGGTGATGTCCTGGCCGGCCGAGGTGGCGCTCCAGGCGTAGTCCTGGCCGCGTCCCATCTGGATGTACATGCCGACGCCGGCGAAGGAGACACCGCGGGCACTGATGCCGGGGCCCTGGATCTCCTGGAGCATCATCAGCTGCGGGGCGAAGTAGCCGGTCTGCGGCCCGAACACGGCGACCGGGTTTCCGCTCGCGGTGTGCTTGCCGGAGACCAGCAGGGCGTTGGACATGCCGCGCTTCTGCGCGCCGGAACCGGAGCCCGGGAGCGAGCCCTCGGGGATGACCCCGTCGTCGTAGATGCCCTGGGCCTTCTTGAGCGTGGCAGGTGCCTTGACGGGTGCCTTCGCGTTCGTGCCCGCGGACCCGGTGCGGTCGTGGATGAGCGGCTCGGTGGTGACGGAGCCCGGGTCGGGGAGCGCCGCCCCCACGGCCTTGTCGGGCTTGTTCGCGTACGGGAACGAGGTGCCGTCGTGGATGGTCAGCACGGCCTCGGGGTCGTTGCGCTGCCTGAACGACTCCCAGACCTCGGTGCCCTCGGCGACGCCGTACTTCTGCTGGGCCGACAGCAGGGACAGCGCGGCCTGCACCTCGCCGCCGCCACCGCCGCCGAACTGGCCGCCGACGACCGAGGCGATCGAGATCAGGTCGGTGAGCTTGAACGGCTGGATCTCACCTATGTTGGTGATGGCGTCGATCTTGCCGGTGAGGACGTACTCACCGGGGAAGTAGCGGCCCTTCTTCGACTTCTCCCGGTAGGAGTTGATGCCGTCCACGTAGGCCTGGGCGTCCGCCATCGCCTGTTCGCCGCGGGCGCCCTCATGGGTCCTGATGTACTCGACCTGGGCCTCCAGATCGGCCTCGGTGTACGGGGCCTGCGGCCAGAACTGCTGCTCCAGGCCCTGGTTGGCCAGCGCACCGCCGGCGAACGAGGTCAGTTCTCCGCGTCCGATGTGGCGGAAGAGGTCCATCAGCCACAGCCGGTCCTGACCGGCCGCGAAGCCGACGCCGAACTCGGTTCCGTAGCGGGTGGTGCCCTTGATGTGCGGGACGCCCGACACCTTGTCGCGGGTGATGGTGACGTCGTCGCGCGGCGCGGTGACGGACTCGACCTGGTCCTTCGCGACGCCGAACGAGGCGTCGTTGAAGAAGTCGTTCAGCTTCTGGTCGGTGAGGCCGGTGTGTCCTGCCACCAGGCCGTCGTAACGGTCGAGCTGGTCGTCGCTGTGCGCGGGATGGGTGCCGAACGCCTTGTTGCCGAGGATCTCGACGAGGGTGGCGTTGCCGTTCTCGCCGGGCGGCAGGATGTCGTCGCACTGCCCCTGGCAGTAGTCGACGACGGGGACGGGATCCGCCTCGGCGGCGCCCGCGTGGGGCGCGGAGGCCAACAGGGACGAGCCGAGGGCGAGGACGGCCGCGACGGTGGCGGCTCGCGTCCTGCCGGTGGGTAGGGACATGCGGGTGCGTGGGGGCATGCGTGCTCCTCGGAGAGGCCGGTGCGCCGGAGGTTACCGGCGGTATGACCCACGGGTAAGGTGAACATCGGTCACCTTTTCCGAATCGCCACACGCCGCTGCCTGACGAGTAGTCATCTCAGATGCTGGACGGACCGGCCTTTGAATGGAGCCGATCCGGGCAGGCGTACGTCCACTCACTGACGCCGAAGTACGGGCAACGGAGTACGAGCGACGGAGGTGGCGGCGCCATGGCCGGTTTCCGGAGTCTTGCGAGACAGGTCCGCGATCCGCGGAGCGATCTGGCACTGCGGCGGTACTCGCTGCGCAAATGCCTGGAACGCTTCGCACCGTACGGTCACCGGGCGACCTGGGACCATCTGTGCGCCAGGCACGGAATGGGCCCCGAGGACCGGTCGCCCGACCCGGCGCGGCTGATGCGCGCGCTGGAGGAGCTGGAGACCGCGCGGGCGGTCTGGCTCGGTTACGAGGCGGGGTTCGCCGAGCGCCGCAAGCGGGAGAAGCACGAGGGACTGCGCCGCCCGGCCGCGTTCGACGACTGGCACCGGCGCACCTGGGGCGGGAACGGGGTCGCGCGGTGCGAGGACCCGGCGGTCCACCCGGCGGCGCCGCTCGCGGAGGTACTGGTCCGGCTGATCTCGGCCCTGGAGTCGGAGCCGGGCACCGGCTGCCCGGTGTGCGCGCAGGCCCGCATCGTCTGGCGGCAGGACCTGGACAGCGAACCGTGGTCCGGTCCCGTCTGCACCGGGTGCGGGATCGTGGTGCCGCAGCCCGTGCTCACCCCGGACGCGCTGGCGAAGGCCCGGCGGAACCGGCGTAGCGACCTGGCAGCGATCGCCTGAGGCCCGGAGCAGCCCGTCCGGCGCCCGGAGCAGCCGGACGGGGTCACACCGCCCGAGCCCTCACCGCCTTCCCGCGGCCTTGCCCTCCGGCATCAGACGCGAGCCGCTCATCCGGTCACCGGAGATGTCGTCCGGGTTGGACAGGACGCAGTTCTCCAACGACAGGCAGCCACAGCCGATGCAGTCGGTGAGGTGGTCGCGCAGCCTGGCCAGCTGCTGGATCCGCTCGTCCAGCTCGGAGCGCCAGGCCTCGGAGAGCCGGGCCCAGTCGTCGCGGTTCGGCGTGCGCTCCTCGGGGAGCTCGGCCAGGGCGTCGCGAATGGTGGCCAGCGGGATGCCGACCCGCTGCGCCGCACGGACGAAGGCGACCCGGCGCAGGGCGTCCCTGGTGTAGCGGCGCTGGTTGCCGCTCGTACGGCTGCTGCTGATCAGGCCCTTGGCCTCGTAGAAGTGCAGGGCCGAGACCGCGGCGCCGCTGCGCGCGGAGAGCTGGCCGACCGTGAGTTCATGGAGTGTCTGTGGGATCTGGGGCACTCATCGAACCCTACGTGGCCCGTTCCCGGACGGTCCGTCGTTGACAGGAACGCACCCTCCAACCATGCTGAGCAAGCGCTTAGACATCCGGTCGAGAGTGGGAAGGCAGGGACCAGGGACATGGCAGAGCCGAGGATCTTCACGTCCGCGCAGGAGCTGCGCGACGGCGTGGGCGAGCAGCTGGGGCACAGTGACTGGCTGGAGGTCGACCAGAAGAGGATCGACCTCTTCGCCGACGCCACCGGCGACCACCAGTGGATCCACGTGGACCCCGAGCGCGCCGCCGGCGGGCCGTTCGGCACGACGATCGCGCACGGCTACCTCACGCTCTCGCTGCTGCCGGCGCTCGTACCGCAGGTCATGCAGGTCGAGAACATCAAGATGGGCATCAACTACGGGACCAACAAGGTCCGCTTCCCCTCCACCGTGCCCGTGGGCTCCCGGCTGCGGGCGACGGCCGTCCTGAAGAGCGTCGAGGAGGCGGGCGGCGGCGTGCAGGTCACCGCCGTCGTCACGGTCGAGCGCGAGGGCGGCGAGAAGCCGGCGTGCGTCGCCGAGTCGGTGTCGCGCTACTACTTCTGAGCCGTACGGATGCGGTTGAGCCGTACGGATGCGGTCCGGACCCCCGCGGGGGTCCGGACCGCACCGCGTGTCGGCGTCAGCGCCCGGCCGCGACCATCCGCAGCACGAGCCCCGCGTACAGCTCCCCCACCTCGTCCGGCGTGCGGCTGCCCTGCGCGTTGAACCACCGCGCCACGTCGATGCAGAGCGAGAGCACGGCGAGCGCGGTGCCGGGCACGTCGGCGACGTCGAACTCGCCCGCCGCCACACCCTCGCCGATGATCCGGCGCACCGCCGCGTCGCTCCTGCGGCGCAGTTCGACGATCTCGGTGCGGTGCTCCTCGGCGAGCGCGTCGAGCTCGTACTGGACCACGCGTGCGGTGGTGTGCCGCTCGGCGTGCCAGCGGACGAAGGCCCGCACGGCGCCCGCGAGCCGCTCGGTGGCCGTGCCCTCACCGTCGGCCGCCGACTCCAGGAGGGTCAGGGCCCGGTCGTGCCCGATCCTGCTGATCCGGTGAAGCAGCTCTTCCTTGGTCTTGAAGTGGATGTAGAGCGCCGCGGGGCTCATTCCGGCGCGGCCCGCGATGTCCCGGGTGGTGGTCGCGTGGTACCCGCGCTCGGCGAAGGCGTCGACGGCCGCGACGAGGAGCCGCCGGGCGGCCTCGGGCGTCACTTCGGCCCACGGCGTGTTCTCGCCGTCGGTCTCCTCCGCCGTGCTCATCTTCGGTCGCCCCTCTCAGTCAGCAGGACGAACACCATACCCCGATCCTGAGCAAGCGCTTAGAGATCCTGTGGGGAGATCGTCAGAGCTTCTGGAAGGGGTCGTGCTCGGCGAGGATCTTCTCCAGCCGGGCCTGGTCGACCCGGCTGATGATCTGGCCGGCCTCCTGCCGGTCACGGATCACCTTGGCCAGCGTGAAGGCGGACGTGACGAGGTAGAGAACGCCGATGGCGAGGAAGGCGCGCACCCAGACGTCGGCGTCGAGGAAGTAGATTCCGAGAGTCACCGCCCCCATCGCGATCCCGAAGGACGCGACGGCCTGGCCGTAGAAGGCGGCGGTGTTCTGCTGCTTGACCGTTGTCGTCTCACTCATGCAGCCCAGCATCGGGCGATGTGGCGGACACCACATCCGTCCGCGTACTCAGATCCGTACTCAGACACCCGTTCGGGTCACGCGGCGGCTCAGAAGGCGGAGACCCCCGTCAGGGCGCGGCCGATGATCAGCTTCTGGATCTGGCTGGTGCCCTCGTAGAGCGTCATCACCCGGGCGTCGCGCAACAGCTTGCCGACCGGGTACTCGTCGATGTAGCCGTAGCCGCCGAAGACCTGGACGGCGTTGTTCGCGGCGCGGACGGCGGCCTCGGAGGCGAAGAGCTTCGCCCGGGAGGCGGCGGTCGCGAAGTCCTGGCCGCGGTCGATCAGGTCGGCCACCCGCCAGGTCAGCAGGCGGGCCGCTTCCACGTCCACGGAGATGTCGCTGATGAGTTCCTGGACGAGCTGGTAGCTCGCTATGGACTTGCCGAACTGCTCGCGCTCGCCCGCGTACCCCACGGCCGCGTCCAGGGCCGCCTGGGCGATGCCGACACAGCCGGCAGCGACCGACATCCGCCCCTTGGCGAGCGCGGACATGGCGAGGGAGAAACCCTTGCCCTCGGGGCCCAGGAGGGCGGAGGCAGGGACGCGGACGTCCTCCAGGACCAGTTCGGCGGTCGCCTGGCCGCGCAGACCGAGCTTGCCGTGGATGGTGCGCCGGGTGAGGCCGGGGGTGTCGGCCGGCACCAGGAAGGCGGACACGCCCTTGTGGCCGGGGGTGTCTTTGGTGCGGGCGAAGAGCAGCACCACGTCGGCCCAGGTGCCGTTGGTGATGAACATCTTGCTGCCGTTGATGACGTAGTCCCCGCCGTCCCGCACAGCCCTGGTCGTCAGGTTCCCGGCGTCCGATCCCGTGCCCGGTTCGGTGAGGCCGAAGCAGCCGACCGCGTCACCGGAGGTCAGCCGCGGCAGCCACTGCCGCTTCTGGTCCTCGTCGCCCCACGCGGCGACGGTCTTGGCGACCAGGCCCAGGGAGACCGAGACGATGCCGCGGACCGAGGAGTCCCCGCGGCCGAGCTCCTCGGTGACCAGGCAGTACGCGAGGTGGTCGCCGCCCGATCCGCCGTACTCCTCGGAGACCGTCAGCCCCAGGAAGCCGAGGGAGCCCAGCTTCTTCACGATCGACTTGTCGATGTTCTCGGCCCGGTCCCACTCGACGGCGTGCGGGGCGATCTCACGGGCCACGAAGTCCTTGGCGAGCTGCCGGACGGCTTCCTGCTCCTCGCTGAGCTCCAGGTTCATCCTTCGACCCTCACTTTAATTAGCACTGCTAGTTTTAGGTGTGCAGGGCCTACTATGTGCCGCATGGCCCGCCCGCGCAAGCCCCTCCTCAGCAGAGACCGCATCGTCGACACGGCGAGCGCCCTCGTGGACGCCGAGGGGCTCGACGCCGTCTCGACGCGCCGCCTCGCGGCCGAGCTCGGGGTCAGCGGGCCGTCGCTCTACAACCACTTCCGCAACAAGGACGAGATCCTGGACGCGGTCGCCGACGTCGTCTCCGCACAGGTCGACCTGTCGATGTTCGACGCGTCCGACGCCCGTGACTGGCGGGCGGCACTGCACGACTGGGCCGTCTCCTACCGTGCGGCGCTCGCCGCACATCCGCACATCGTCCCGGTGCTCGCGCAGGGCCCCGGCCGCCGCCCGGCCGGCCTGCGGGTCGCCGACGCGGTGTTCGGCGCCATGGTCCGCGCGGGCTGGCCACCCGCCCAGGCCACCTACATCGGCGCCCTGATGCGCTACTTCATCACCGGATCGGCACTCGGCTCGTTCGCCCGGGGCTTCGTGGACGACGAGACGGCGTACGACCCGGCCGACTATCCCCACCTGGGCCAGGCACATCTGCTGGCGGAACGCCGTCAGCAGGTCGACGAGGGGGCCTTCGAGACGGGCCTGCGGGCGCTGATCGACGGACTCGCCCTCCAGTACGCCCCTCCCGCGCAGAACGTGCGCTAGGGCCTTTCGTTTGGATCAGGCCGGATCAGGGAGCGGGGTCCGGTGCCGCGCATCGCAAGGCGGAGGAGGGAGTCATGGCGGAGCCATGGCGACCGACGACAACTCCGCGAGGTGCGGTGCCGGACCCCGCGAGCCCGGCATGATCCAAACGAAAGGCCCTAGGGGCGCTCCGGCCGGAGCTCCGACTATTCGGTGGGCACCGAACCGTCCTGGCCCTACGGTCAGGTCCATGACGACGCTCCCCTCCGCCGCCGCGCCTCCGGAACACCGGGACCGGCGGGCCACGGCCGCCGCCTGCACCACCGTGGTGCTGTGGGCCTCCGCCTTCGTCTCCATCCGCAGCGCGGGCGAGGCCTACTCCCCCGGCGCCCTGGCCCTGGGACGGCTGCTGGCCGGCTCCCTGGCGCTCGGCACCCTCCTGCTCGTACGCCGGGAGGGTCTTCCCTCACGCGCGGCCTGGCCGGGAATCCTCTGGTCCGGGCTGCTGTGGTTCGGGCTGTACATGGTGGTGCTCAACTGGGGTGAGCAGCAGGTGGACGCGGGCACCGCCGCGATGGTCGTGAACATCGGGCCCCTGCTGATCGCCCTGCTCGGCTCCCGGTTGCTCGGCGAGGGACTGCCGCGCCGGCTGCTGCTGGGCATGGGCGTGTCCTTCGCGGGCGCCGCGGTGGTGGGACTGTCCATGTCGGGCCACGGAAGTTCCTCGGTGCTGGGTGTGCTGCTCTGTCTGCTGGCGGCGGTGGCGTACGCGGGCGGAGTCGTCGGGCAGAAGCCCGCGCTGCGGCACGGCTCGGCGCTGCAGATCACCACGTTCGGCTGTCTGGTCGGGACCGTGGCGTGTCTGCCGTTCGCCGGTGCGCTGGTCTCCGACGCGGCCGACGCACCCCTGTCGGCCACCCTGAACATGGTCTACCTGGGACTCTTCCCCACCGCGCTGGCCTTCACCACCTGGGCCTACGCCCTCGCCCGCACCACGGCGGGACGGATGGGCGCCACCACCTACGCGGTGCCGGCGCTCGTGGTGCTGATGTCGTGGCTCCTGCTGGACGAGGTCCCGGCACTGCTCACCGTCGCCGGCGGACTGCTCTGTCTGGCCGGGGTGGCGGTCTCCCGGAAGCGTCCGCAGACTGGTGCGACGCGGAAGAATCCGGCCCCTGCGGCGGAAGGACCCCCTCATGACGCGGAGCGCCAGGCAGCGGACCGGCCGTAAGAAGGCGAAGGGGGCCGGCGACCCGGTGCCGGTGACGCCCGAGGGCCGGGCCCGTGACGCCTGGCGGGAGGACTATCCGTACACCACGAAGCTCGGCCGCAAGGCGTACGACAGGGACAAGCGCGCCCTGCAGATCGAGCTGCTCAAGCTCCAGCACTGGATCAAGGAGCACGACGAACGGCTCGTCATCCTCTTCGAGGGGCGGGACGCCGCCGGCAAGGGCGGCACCATCAAGCGGTTCACCGAGCACCTCAATCCGCGTGGTGCGCGGGTGGTGGCGCTGGAGAAGCCCACCGAACGCGAGCGCTCCCAGTGGTACTTCCAGCGGTACGTGACGCATCTGCCGGCGGCGGGGGAGATCGTGATGTTCGACCGGTCCTGGTACAACCGGGCCGGCGTGGAACGGGTGATGGGGTTCTGCTCGACGTCGGAGTACCTCGAATTCATGCACCAGGCCCCGGGGTTCGAGCGGATGCTCGCCCGCGACGGCCTCCATCTGGTGAAGTTCTGGTTCTCCGTCTCGCGCGACGAGCAGCGCAACAGGTTCAGGAGCCGGCAGACCGATCCGGTGCGGCAGTGGAAGCTGAGCCCCGTCGACCTCGCCTCGCTCGACAAGTGGGACGCGTACACGGAGGCCAAGGAGTTGATGCTCTTCCACACGGACACCGCGGACGCTCCGTGGACCGTGGTGAAGAGCAACGACAAGAAGCGGGCCCGGCTGGAGGCGATCCGGCACGTCCTGCACCGCTTCGACTACCCGGACAGGGACGCGGCGGTGGCCGGGGAGCCGGACCCGCTGATCGTGGGCCCGGCCTCCCGGCTCTTCGAGCAGGGCGAGACGGAGGCCCGGCTGCCCACCACCGTCCGGCCGGAATCCGGACCGGAACGGGTCTAGAAGACCACCAGGGCGCGGCCGCCCTTGCCGGCGATCATGTTGTCGAAGGCCGCCGGGATGCCGTCCAGCGCGATCCGTTCGGTGACCATCATCGAGAGGTCGAAGCGGCCCGCCCGGATGTGGTCTGCCAGCACCGGCAGGTCGCGGGCCGGGTCGCTGTTGCCGTACACACAGCCGGTCAGGGACCTGCCCCAGTGGAAGATCTCCAGGGCGTTGAACGTCACCTGCTGGTCCTTGCCGCCGATGCCGACGACCGTGGTGCGGCCGCCGCGGCGGGTGGACTCCCAGGCGGTGCGGATGGTGGCGGCCCGGCCGACGCACTCGACGGCCACGTCCGCGCCCTGGCCACCGGTGAGCCCCCGGATCTCGCGGGGCGTGGTGGCGGAGGCGACCACGTAGTCCGTGGCACCCGCCCGGCGTGCGAGGTCCTCCTTCTCCGGGGAGACGTCCACCGCGATGATCTTCGACGCGCCCGCGATCCGGGCGGCCTGGAGCACGGCGAGGCCGACGCCGCCGATGCCGAACACGACGACGGACTCGCCGGCGCGGACCTGGGCGCTGTGGTGGACCGCGCCGTACCCGGTCAGCACCGCGCAGCCGAGCAGGGCCGCGTCGGTGAGCGGGATGCCGTCCGGGGCGGGCAGCACGCAGTTCGCGGCGACCACGGTCTCCTGCGCGAAGGCGGCGACGTTCAGTCCGGGGTGCAGTTCGGTGCCGTCGGCGGTGCGGGCGTGGATGTTCGCCGCACCGGCCAGGGCGTTGGTGCAGAGCCAGACCTCACCGATGCCGCAGTGGTGGCAACTTCCGCAGGACGGCGCCCAGTTCAGGACGACGCCGTCGCCCGGGGCGAGGTGGCCGACGCCCTCGCCCACGGCCACGACGGTGCCCGCTCCCTCGTGGCCGAGGACGGCGGGGACGGGCAGCCGCATGGTGCCGTTGGACAGTGAGAGGTCGGAGTGGCAGACCCCGGCGGCGGCGAGACGGACGCGGACCTGGCCGGGGCCGGGCTCGGGCAGGGTGATGTCGGTGATCTCCAGCGGAGCTCCGACGGCGGGCAGTACGGCGGCGCGGACCACGGACTGGCTCCTTACTGATCGGGGTGCGGTATCGGGGATCGGACTCAGAACTGGAGGGACTTCGTCTGAAGGTACTCGGCGAGGCCGTGCGCACCGAGTTCGCGGCCGACGCCGGACTGCTTGTAGCCGCCGAAGGGGGCGAGCGGGTTGAAGCGGCCGCCGTTGATGTCGACCTGACCGGTGTCCATCCGGCGGGCGAAGGCGACGGCCTCCGCGTCGTCGCCGGCCCAGACGGCGCCCGCGAGCCCGTACACGGTGCCGTTGGCGATGCGCAGCGCGTCCGCCTCGTCCTCGTACTTCAGGATCGAGACGACCGGGCCGAAGATCTCCTCCTGGGCGATAGTCATCTCCGGGGTGACGTCGGCGAACACGGTGGGGCTGACGTAGTACCCGGTGGCGAGCGGCGCCTCGGGGCCGCCCGCCACGACGCGGGCGCCCTCCTCGATGCCCTTCTCGATGTAACCGCGCACCCGGGCCTGCTGCTTGGCGTTGACGAGCGGACCGACCCGCTCGCCGGGTACGTACTTGGCGACGGCCGCGGCGGCGAGGGCGACGGCCTCCTCGTACCGGTCGGCGTCCACCAGCATCCGGGTCCAGGCGCTGCACGTCTGGCCGGAGTTGGACATCACGTTGGCGACGCCGACGTTGACCGCCTTGGCCAGATCGGCCGAGGGCAGGATGACGTTGGCGGACTTGCCGCCGAGCTCCAGCGCGACGCGCTTGATCGCGCCGCCCGCCGTGGCACCGATCTGCCTGCCGACTGCGGTGGAGCCGGTGAAGGAGACGAGGTCGACGTCCTCGTGCTCGGCGAGGGCCTGTCCGGCGACCGGGCCGAGGCCGGTGACGAGGTTGAAGACACCGGCGGGCAGACCGGCCTCCTCCGTGGCCTCGGCGAAGAGCTGCGCGGTGAGCGGGGTGTCCTCGGCGGGCTTGAGGACGACCGTGCAGCCGGCGGCGAGCGCGGGGGCCACCTTGGCGACGATCTGGTGCAGCGGGTAGTTCCACGGGGTGATCGCGCCGACCACGCCGACGGGCTCCAGGAACACGGTGGAGTTGCCGTGGCGCTCCTCGAAGGCGTACGTCGCGGCCAGTTCGGCGTACGAACCGGCGACCAGCACCGGCACACCCGCGTGCACCATCTGCGACATCGGCAGCGGCGAGCCCAGTTCGGCGGTGACCGTCTCGGCGATCTCGTCCTTGCGGGCGGCCAGCACGTCGCGCAGCGCGCCGATCCGGGCGGCCCGTTCGGCGGGCGGGGTCGCGGCCCAGCCGGGGAAGGCCGTGCGGGCGGCGCGTACGGCGGCGTCGACGTCCTCGGCCGTGCCGGCCGGGACGTGTGCGATGACCTGTTCGTCCGCCGGGTTCACCACCGCGATGGTGTCCGCTCCGGCGGCGGGCCGCCATGCGCCGCCGATGTACATACCGTCATGGGCCTTCATGGCTGTTCCTCCCGGACGCGGTGACGGACGAGGTCGTCCGCGCCCTAAACTAGCGCCGTTAGTTTTCTGGCGCCAGAGACGTCCGTCACGTGCCGGGGCCCGTCCGCCGCCCACGGCCTCGGTGAGACCGTCGGGGAGGCGGGCGGCGGGCGGGCCGCGGTGCCGTCGCCCTACACCTCCAGGCCCGGGACGTCCCTCGGGAGGGGGCAGATCCGGCGGCCCTGGTGGTCGAAGACGTACAGGTGCGCCAGGTCGACCAGGAGCGGGACCTGGCCCCCGGTGCGCAGCCGCATGTCGGGACCGGTGCGGACGACGAGGTCGCTGGAGGTGACCGCGGGACGGTCGGGGCTGTGCACGCCGGCCGGGAGCGGCTCGAGTCCCGGATCGTCGAGGACGGCAACGGACGCGCCGGACTGACCGGTGGCGCGTTCCTTGAGCCGTTCCAGGACGCCGGCCCCGCCCTGGCCGCCACGGCGCCTGCGCACACTGCCACGGTCTGGGCGGGCCGACTCCAGGTCCGGCACCACGGCGGGCTGCGAACCGGTGTTGAGGTGGACGAGCGCCTCGTGCCCCTGGTACTCGACGTGCTCGACGATGCCGCTGAGCGCGACCTCACCGGGGCGGGCCTGGCTGGGCGGGGCGATCCGGACCGCTTCGGAGCGCAGTCCGACGATGATGCGCCGGCCCTGCTGGATGCGGAGCAACTGGTGATCGGGGCTGAGGGGTTCGGGCAGCGGGAGGCGCTGGCGGCCGAGGTCGATCGACATCCGGCCCTCCAGCGGCGCGTGCACGACGGCCTGCAGCAGATTGATCCGCGGGGTGCCGATGAACGCGGCGACGAACACGTTCTCCGGCAGCGAGTACACCTCGCGCGGCGGGCTGACCTGCTGGAGCACTCCCCCGCGCATGACTGCGACCCGGTGGCCCAGCGACATCGCCTCGGCCTGGTCGTGTGTCACGTAGACCGTGGTGACGCCGAGTTCCTTGGTGAGCTGGGATATCTCGGCCCGCAGGTGGTTGCGGAGCTTCGCGTCGAGGTTGGAGAGCGGCTCGTCCATGAGGAAGGCGGAGGGCTGGCGGGAGATCGCCCGGCCCATCGCGACCCGCTGGCGCTCACCGCCGGAGAGCTGGCCGGGCAGCCGGTCCAGGACGCTCTCGATGCCGAGCATCCTGGCCGTGTTCTCGATGCGCTCGGTGTGGTCCTGGCGGGGGTTCTCCAGCTTCAGCGGGAAACCGATGTTGGCCCGGTTGGTCATGGTCGGGTAGAGCGCGAAGTTCTGGAAGACCATGGCCATGCCGCGCTCGCGGGGGGTCAGGTGATTGGCCGGTTCACCGTCGAGCAGGATCTCGCCCTCGGTGACGTCCTCCAGGCCGGCGATCATGCGGAGCACGGTCGACTTGCCGCACCCCGAAGGGCCCAGCAGGACGACGAACTCGCCCGGGTCGATGGAGAGTGAGAGACGGTCGACGGCGCGCGCGGAGCGTCCGTAGGCCTTGCTGACATTGTTCAGGATGATGGCGCGAGTCATGTGGTTCCGCCCGGGAGGGTGATGGTGGAGCGGTGGGGAGCGGCAGCAGTGGCCTGAAATTAACCCACTGCGCCGGGTGTGGGAATGACTCCGGCAAAGGTTGCGCCGTACCGGGAGTGCCGGGCTGTAAGTGTCAGGTGGGATTCCGGTTGAGGTCCGCCCGCGCGGGTACGGCCGGATCCGGTTCCGGAACCCGGCCCGGACCCGGTGGGCGAGCGTCCTTGCCGCGTGCGCCCAGGCCCGCCGCCGCGACGAGCAGCGCGCCGAGCATGACGAAGGGAGCCGCGGTGCCCGCCACACCGGCGACGAGTCCCGCCGCGGCGGGAGTCGCCACCTGGCCGAGCCGGTTGCCGGTCAGCCGCAGGGCGAGCGCGGTGGAGCGCGCGGCCGCCGGGGCGGCCTGGACGACCGTGGTCATCGACAGGGGCTGGCCGGCCCCGAGGCAGAAGCCGAGGACGGCGAGCATCAGGGCCAGCGTCCAGACGGGGACGGGGAGGGCGATGCCGGCGCAGAGCACTCCGGCCAGCAGACAGGTGGAGGCGAGCAGGGCCGCCCGGCCGAGCAGCCGGAGCAGCGGGGTCATCACGAGCCGGCAGGCGATGGTGGCGGCCGCGCGAAGGCTCAGCAGCAGGCCGACCGTGGCGGGGGCGATGCCCCGGTGTTCACCGACGACCGGCAGATACGCGGTGAGGATGTCGGTCGCGGAGAGCACGGCGAGGCTGACGAAGATCCCGGCGGGGACTCCCCGGGCGCGCAGGATGCTGCCGACGGGCACCTTGGCGGCCGGGGCCTTGCCGCGGGGTGCGGGGGCGGTCCGGTGTTCGATGCGCCAGAGGGAGGCGAAGGAGACTGCGGCGACCGCCGCCGAGACGATCAGGGCGAGGGCGCTGGTCCGGCCCATGGCGCCGTCACGCTCGGAGATGAGGTAACCGGCGGCGATCGGGCCGATGAGCTGGCCGAGGGAGGCGCCGATGGTGAAGTGGCCGAAGTTGCGGTCCTGTTCGGCCGGGGCCGACTGGCGGGCGACGATCGACTGGGCGCCGATCACGAAGCAGAGGTGGCCGAGCCCCATGACCCCGCTCCAGGCCGCCATCCCGGCCGGCGAGCCCGCCCGGCCGCTGAGTGCGCAGCCACCGGCGATCAGGACGACGCCGACGGGCAGCAGGGGTGCGCATCTGCCGTGGTCCGTGCGGCGCCCCAGCGGTACGGCGACGAAGAGCGGCAGGAGCGCGTACACCCCGGTGATGACGCCGATCGACCGCTCGTCCGCACCGAGCGCCAGGGCCCGGTAGGAGACGGCCGGCCGCGCCATCGACACCGCCCCCTGCGCGAAGGCGAAGGCGATGACGAGGCGCAGCAGCCAGCTCCGGCCGGGCCCGGTGGTGTCGGTCATGGTCGGAAGCTCTCAGATGATCCCGAACAGGAGTCCGGCCCCGAGCACGACCAGGGAGGTGAGCGCGGCCCACTTGACGGTGAAGCGGGTGTGGTCGCCGAATTCGACCTTGGCCATGCCGACCAGGACGTAGACGGCGGGCACCAGCGGGGACGACATGTGCAGGGGCTGGCCGACCAGGGAGGCGCGGGCGATCTCCAGCGGGGAGACGCCGTGTGCGGCTCCGGCCTCGGCGAGCACGGGCACGACTCCGAAGTAGAAGCCGTCGTTGGACATGAAGTACGTGAGCGGGATACTCAGCACGCCGGTGACGAGGGCCATGTGCGGTCCCATGCCCTCCGGGATCGCGCCGACCAGCCAGTCGGCCATGTGGTCGACCATGCCGGTTCCGGTGAGCACGCCGGTGAAGACGGCGGCGGCGAAGACCATGCCGGAGACGTTGAGGACGTTGTCGGCATGGGCCGCGATCCGGGCCCGCTGGTCGGGCATGTGGGGGAAGTTGACGGTGAGGGCGAGGGCCGCGCCGAGGAGGAAGAGCACCGGGATCGGCATTACTTCCATGATCATCGCGGTGAGCAGGGCGACGGTGAGTGCGGCGTTGAACCAGTAGAGCTTGGGCCGCAGGGTGGCGCGGTGGGGGTCGAGGCCCTTGAAGCCGTCGCCGGCTTCTTCGGTCTCCTCGGCGTCCTCGGCGTCCTCGGGTGCCTCGGAGCCCGTGCCGCCCGTGCCGGCTCCGCCGGTGCTCTTGCGCAGCCGGTCGCTGCCGCCGCCCGCGGCCACGAGGACCTGCTCCGTCTCCGTGACCGTCCCGGTCGCCGGTGCCCCGTCGAGGGTGAGTGTGCCGAGCCGCTTGCGCTCGCGCCGGCCGAGGACCACGGCCAGCAGGATCACCGCGAGGAGTCCGACACCGAGCGCCGGGATCATGGGGACGAAGATGTCGCCCGCGTCCAGCTTCAGGGCGGTGGCGGCGCGGGCCGTGGGGCCGCCCCAGGGCAGGGTGTTCATGACGCCGTTCGCCGTGGCGGCGACGCCGGTCATCACTACCAGGCTCATCTTCAGGCGCTTGTAGAGCGGATACATCGCCGAGACGGTGATCATGAAGGTGGTGGAGCCGTCACCGTCCAGCGAGACGATCGCGGCGAGCACCGCCGTACCCACGACGATCCGCATGGGGTCGGCCTTGCAGAAGCGCAGGATGCCCCGGACGATCGGGTCGAAGAGGCCGACGTCGATCATCACGCCGAAGTAGACGATGGCGAACATCAGCATGGCGGCGGTCGGCGCCAGGTTGCCGACGCCTTCGATGACGTAGTCGCCGAGATGGGCCCCCTTCCCCACGGCTACACAGAAGAGTGCGGGGATCAGGACGAGCGCCGCGATCGGCGACATCTTCTTCATCATGATCAGGACCAGGAAGGTCGCGATCATGGCGAAGCCGAGGATGGTCAGCATATGGATACCTAACGTTCACCTTTGAACTCCCACCGGACCGGCGGTTCGGATGACGTTAGGACGCGCCATATGGCGTTAACAAGACGTTGACATGCGAGCAATACGAGCAAAACCCCAGGTCAACGCGAGGGTGCCACCGTGACGGGGATTCCGTTGAGCACCGCGGTGCCGGAGAGCGGGTCGAGGCGGCTGCCGTCGAGGAGCTGGTTGACGTTGACGCCGGGCTGCTCGGCGGCGACGGACATCCGGGTGCCGGGGCGGTTGTGCCCCCAGCCGTGCGGAAGGCTCACCACGCCCGTCCGTACGGTGTCGGTGACCTCGACCGGGACCGTGAGCTCGCCGCCGTCCGCGGTGACCGTGGCGGGTGCGCCGTCGGTCAGTCCGAGGCGTGCCGCGTCCTCGGGGTGCATCTGGAGGGTGCAGACGTTCGAGCCGCCGCGAAGTGCGGCGAGGTTGTGCAGCCAGCTGTTGTTGGAGCGCAGGTGGCGGCGGCCGATGAGGACGAGCGCGTCGGGGTCGGTACGGCCGGCGAGGGCGCGGCGCAGCCTCGGCAGGTCGGCGGCGATCGGGGCGGGGAACAGTTCGACGCGTCCGCTGCGGGTGGTGAGGACCTCCGGGACGCGGGAGGTGAGGGGGCCGAGGTCGATGCCGTGCGGGTGGGCGAGAAGCCGCTCCAGGCTCAGGCCGTCGGGGTCGGTGCCGAAGCCCTCGCCGTACGGGCCGAGGCGGAGCATCAGGTCGAGGCGCCGCTCCGTCCCGGTGCGGCCGGTGAGCGCGGCGGAGATGTCGGCCGGGTCCTGGCCGTGTACGGGCGAGAGCGGGTCGGCGACCGCCTTGCCGAGGGCCCGGTCGATGATCATCGTGTCCACGGCGTCCGGCTCCGCGCCGTGCGTCCCGGAGACGGCGAGGACGAGCCGGGCGAGGATCTCCGCCTCGTCCATCCGGTCGTCGTCCAGGGGCAGGGCGGGGCGGGTGTAGCGGACCTGGTTGCGCACGGCCAGGGCGTTGAACGCGAAGTCGAAGTGGGCGCTCTGCGAGGGCGGCGGCGGGGGCAGCACCACGTCCGCGTGGCGTGAGGTCTCGTTGAGGTAGGGGTCGACGCTCACCATGAAGTCGAGCCCGTCGGCCAGCGCGGCGTCGAGCCGGTCACCGTCGGGAGCGGAGAGCACGGGGTTCGCGGCCAGGACGATCAGGGCGCGGATCCGCCCCTCGCCCGGCGTCCCGATCTCCTCGGCCAGTGCGGAGATGGGCAGTTCACCCTTGGCCTCGGGGTGGCCGGAGACCCGGCTCGCCCAGCGGCCGAGGGCGAACCCCTTTCCGGGGGCGGCCGGGCGTGGGGCGCGGGCGGTCGCGGAGAGCGGGAAGAGGGCGCCGCCGGGGCGGTCGAGGTTGCCGGTGAGGACGTTGAGGACGTCGACGAGCCAACTGGCGAGGGTGCCGTGTTCGACGGTGCTGCTGCCGATGCGGCCGTACACGGCGGCGGTGGGGGCGGCCGCGAGCTCCCGGGCGAGGGCGCGGATGGTCGCCGCGTCCACGTCGCAGGCCGCGGCGACGGCCTCCGGCGTGAAGTCACCTACCGCTTCGGCGACTTCCTCGATCCCCTCGACGTGATCCGCGAGCGCGCCGGGGTCGGTGAGCTTCTCCTCGAAGAGGACGTGCGCCATCGCGGCGAGCAGCAGGGCGTCGGTGCCGGGGCGGATGGCCACGTGCCGGTCGGCGAGGCGTGCGGTGCGGGTGCGGCGCGGGTCGACGACGGTGAGGGTGCCGCCACGGCGGCGCAGCGCCTTGAGCCTGCCGGGGAAGTCGGGGGCGGTGCACAGGCTGCCGTTGGATTCGAGGGGGTTGGCGCCCAGCATCAGCAGGTGGCCGGTGCGGTCGAGGTCCGGCACGGGAATGGTGTTCGGGTCGCCGAAGAGCAGTCCGCTGGAGACGTGCTTGGGCATCTGGTCCAGGGTGCTCGCGGTGAACAGCGCGCGGGTGCGCAGGGCGGCGAGCAGGGCGGGCGGGTAGAGCGCGCCGGCCATGGTGTGCACGTTGGGGTTGCCGAGGACGAGGCCGACGGCCTGCGGCCCGTGTTCCTGCGCGAGGACCGGCAGGGCGCGGGCGATCGCGTCGAACGCCTCGCCCCAACTCGCCTCCGTCAGGACGCCGTCCTTGCGGACGAGGGGGGCGCGCAGCCGGTCGGGGTCCTCGTCGAGCCCGCCGACCGACGCGCCCTTCGGGCAGATGAACCCCTTGCTGAACACGTCCTCCCGGTCGCCGCGGGCCCCGGTGACCCTGGTCCCCTCGATGGTGAGGGTGAGTCCGCAGGTGGCCTCGCAGAGAGGGCAGATGCGCAGGGCGGTACGGGAGCTGCTGGGGTCGTGCGGCATGGGGCCCTCCCGGGGCGGCTGCAGCGGTGGCGCGCGGACATGCGCAAGCACGGCCGAGCATACCGACCGGTACGCATGCTGGGGAGGCGTGCGGAGAAGAAGGTTGCCCCGGGGTCAGGTCCGGCTCAGTCCAGCACGCGCGCGAGATAGGCCTTGAGGAGCACACGGGTCTCGGCGACGATCGCGCGGTCGCCGGACGGGTCGGTGCGGAAGGCGAGTTGGAGCAGGGCGTCGGCGGCCTCCACGCAGACCAGGATGGAGCGCAGGAGGTCCTCGTCCCAGTCGCGGTCCAGATGGCCGGCGAGCAGCTCGGTGAGCCGCCCCGCGACGCGCTGGTTGGCGTCGTCGGCCGGGTCGTCGTCGGGGGCGGGGGCTCCGAAGTCGATGAGGGAGAAGCCGGGGACGGAGCTCTTCATCGCCAGGTACTCGTCGAGCACGGCGTCGATGGCGCGGCGCCAGTCGCCGGCCGGGATGGTGACCAGCCGGGCGGTGATCCGCTCGGCGTAGCTGTCCAGGTTGCGGCGGGCGAGGGCGTCGGCGAGGGCCCTCTTGTTGGAGAAGAACCGGTAGACGGAGCCGATGGGCACCCCGGCGCGTACGGCCACCGCCCGGGTGGAGAGCTGCTCGTAGCCGGTCTCGTCGAGGAGTTCGGCGCAGGCGTCGAGTATCCGGGCGAGGCGCTCGGCGCTGCGCTGCTGCACGGGGGCGCGGCGGAGGTTCGTGTTCGCATGGGGCACGGGTTCCATGATGCCGTGGGTCTCCTCGGCCGGGTGCGGGGGTGCGCCCGGGACTCGGCTTCCGGGGCCAGGACGGCCCGGGCTCAGGCGATGAGCAGGGCCAGTCCGCCGATCGTGTACGCGACCATCAGGACCAGGAGCGGCAGCTGGCCGGCGACGGCCCGTCCGGGCGGGAAGAGCCGGACGGAGCGGTCGTGGGCGGCGACGACGCCGAGGACATGGCCGAGAACGATGGCGAGGACCTGGAGCGTGGCGATGCCGCCCGGCCCCAGGGGTGGTTCGGGTGGTGCCGGATTGTCAGCGCCGAGTGCCACCATGACGGTACGTGGACCTTCGGTGACGAAGAGTGTGAAGTAGTGGGCGACGAGATAGCCGAGGGCGATCGGGACGAGGGAGTGCGCGAAGGCGGTGAGGGGGTGCGGCAGTTGGCCGGAGAGGAGCCGGGTGGCACCGGCGCTGAGGGCGTACAGGGTGGCGACGAGGGCGACGGCGCCCAGGAGGCCGAGCGTGGCGGTGGCGGTACGGCCCATGGCCGAGGTCTGGACGGCGTTGATCCAGGAGGGCGCGTCGGAGAAGCCGTCGTAGGCCGTGGAGCCGAGCATCACGCAGACGGTGGCGACGAGCCCGGGGAGCTGGGGTGTGGCGTCGAGTCCGTTGAACGGGGAGCGCAGGACGAGGCGGCGGTCGGCGGGACGGCGGCCGAGCGGGGAGAGCCGGGCGAGGAGGCCCGAGTAGACCTCGAAGGCGTCGGCGTGGTCGAACCAACGGGCCCCGTACCGGGCGGCGCCCGTGAGCTGGGCGGCGGAGTAGAGGCCGAGGAAGACCAGCAGGGCGGTGGGTGAGGCGGGGTCGGGGGCGACGAGTTCGAGCCAGGTGAAGGCGAGGAGCCCGGCGGCGGCCGGCCACATCCCCAGACGTGGGGGCGGCGGGCGGCCGGCGACCGGGTCGCGTCCGAGCGCGCGGCAGCCGAGGAGATGGAGGGTCCGCAGCGGGTTGAACAGCCGCCAGACGGGCCCGAACAGCAGCGAGGCCGGGACGAGCCCGACCCACAGGAGTACGTAGACGGCGCCGGGTGCCGGGTTGCGGTCCGGGTCGGCCGGGCCGAGGAGGAGGTGCAGCACGACCAGGAGCGCCGCGGCCAGGCCGAACGCGCGGGCGGCGATGCGGGTGGTGCGGGCGTCGGCCGCGCGCTGGACGGCGGCCGGCAGCGGACGGCCCGCCCGGTCGCCCCGGAACCGGGACGACGACCAGAGCAGACCGAGCGCGAGAAAGGAGACGAAGAGCGCGGCGAAGGCTCCCGCGAAGGCGTAGAAGGGCGAGAGGGGCAGGTCGTGCTGGGCGCCGATGCCGTGGGCGAGGAGGCTCACGGCACCGGAATCGTCGAGGGCCGTCACCGTACGACGAGTTGGGTCAGGAGCAGGTCGGACTCGTGCGTCTCGACCTCGAAGAGCCCGGTGCGGTCGGCGGTGAAGGTGAGGGTGACGGTCCGGCCGGCGGGCAGCCGCGCCTCCTTGTCGTAGCCGTGGACGTGCAGGGTGTCGTCCCGGTCGCTGAGCACCTTCAGGCGCACGGTCTGGCCCTTCTTCACCTCGGTGCGCCCGGGGGCGGGACTGACCTTGCCGTCGCGGACGGAGATCTCCGCGGTGGTGCCGGGGGTGGGCGCGGGTGCCGAAGCGGCCCCGCCGAGTGTGGCGGTGGCCTGGACCGGGGCGGAGTCGACCGCCCAGGCGGTGTGGTCGTCGGCGTAGAGGCGGGCGGTCAGCCGGGTGCCGCCCCCGGCGGCGCGCAGGAGCGCCTTGGGGAGGTGGAACCAGGTGCCGTAGACACGGGCGAGGGGGTGGCCGTCGAGGAAGAGCCGGGCGTGGCCGCGTCCGAGGAGTGCGGCTCCGCCGACGCTGTCCGGGGTGAACCGGAAGTTCCGTACCGAGAGGTGGACGTTCCAGCCGTCCTCCGAGTCGGGCCGCACGGCCACGGCCACCTCGGGCGCGCCCTGGGCGTCGACCTGGCGCAGCCGGTTGCCGGAGCCGTCGTCCGCGGTCAGAAGCCGGCCGTTGCTTCCGGTGGCCTGCTCATGACTGGTGCCGGGCTTGTGGTGGGTGGTGGCCCGCCCTCCGCAGGCGCCCGCGCCGAGCAGGAGGACCGCCGCGGCAAGCAGTGCGGCGGCTGACCTGCGCCCGCGGGCCGGCGCCCACGCCCGGGTCGGGTGGCCCTGGTGGCTCGGGTGCCGGTTCACGACGGTTCCCCGTTCGGGCTGGTGGCCGGTGGAGTGGTCGAGGTCGGATGGGCAAGCTCATTCGGAGCCGACGCCCCGTCGGAGCCGGTGGCCGGTTCGGCAGCGTGCCCCCCGCTCCCTCCCGCGTCCGGCGTCCCCTGTTCGCGCTCGCCGTGGCGAGCGGCGGCCACGACGGCCCACACCACCCAGACCAGGCCGAGCAGCCCCCGCACCCACGCCGGGCTCAGCGGGATCCACGGGATCATGAACACGCCCTTGTCCAGCGCGTCGAGCAGCGTCAGCCCGCCCAGCACCACCGTCACCCAGCCGAACCCCGGCCGCTCCCGCCGCAGCACCAGCCCGACAGCCGTCCACCACAGCCCGGTCAGCAGCAGCGCGAGCGCGGGCACATAGGTGGAAGCGAGCCCCATCGTCGACCCGGCGACGTCCAGCCCGAGGCCGATGAGGCCGAGGACCGTGGCGGCCGTGGCGAGCCGACTCGTACGCAGCCGGCGCCACCACAGCACCCCGCCGACCAGCACCAGCACCACCGCGATGCCCAGGGCCGCCTGCACCTCGATGCGTTCGATGCCGCGCGCCCCGTACCAGTCGCAGCCGGCCGGCAGCCGGCGCGCCTGCACGTTGTAGTCGGCGCAGACCAGGAGCTGGGCGAGTTTGACGGGCTCGCCCACCAGCCGGTCGGTGCTGCCGGTGACCTCGCCCCGCTCGGACCCGCACGCGGGCAGGGAGCGCGGCGTGGACGCCCCGGCGTCCGACTGCCAGCAGTTGCCGTCGCCCTGGCCGTCCCACCACACGTCGGTGCCGTTGGGGCGCGAGCGGCCCTGCTTGTCCGTGCCGAGGTGGTTGTTCGCGTACCGGTTGTGGTGCGAGGTGTCGGTCTGCTTGCCGAGGGCGTCCTCACCGCGGATGAAGGCGGGCACGGCGCTCAGGAAGAAGGCGGCGCGCTGCTGTCCGTAGACCCAGTTGTTCTCGTAGAGGTTCCAGTTGCCGCCCGCGGTGATGATGCCGGTGCCCGGCGGCATGGAGATCTGCGGGCAGACCACCCCGTCCTCGTAGCCGCGCTCGACGGGCGGCTTGGCGCAGGTGCCGTCGGCGACGTACGGGTAGTAGTCGGCGTTGTTGTCGTGGATCAGGTTGCGCTCGAAGCGGGCGTGGTTCTGCGGCAGTCCGGGGTGGCCGGGGAAGGCGCTGTCCATCGAGGCGCCGCCCATGTTGTGGTCGAACTCGTTGTCGTGGACGTAGACGGAGTCGCCCGCGGTGCCGGAGTAGCCGACCATGTTGTGGTGGCTGCGGCAGCCGGTGATCTCGATCGAGTAGCGCGGCACCTCGTAGCCGTGGGCGTCGTTGATGTCGGACGCGCTGCCCGGATAGATGCCGGAGTCGCCGTTGCCGTACGACTCGCAGTTCTTGTACAGGCCGTGGTCGCCGGCGAAGGTCAGGAAGCCGTACTCGTCGTTCCACCGGGTCAGGACGTCGTCGATGACGAAGCCGTCCTGGGCCAGGATGTACAGCGAGTTGAACGTCGTGCGCTGGGCGGTGAAGTTCTTGAAGTAGACGCCGTCGGAGCCGTCCGCACGGACCGCGTTGAGCTTCTGGTACTTGGCGTCGATGACGACGTCCGTGCGCGCGGCGCCGGTGCCCTCGATCTGGAGGTCCTTCTTGCCGAGGATCGCCACCAGGTTCTGGTTGTGCGGGCACTTCGCCTGCTGCTCGTAGCTCAGGATCTGGTAGCCGAGCTGCGAGTTGGGGGCCTTCAGCCGGGCGCACTCCCCCTTCGGCTTCGGCAGCGAGGGCTCCTCCTCGTAGAGGCCGGGCAGGATCGCGATGTTCTTCCCGGGCCCGGTGACGGCGTCGACGGCCTGCTGGAGGTGGCGGTAGCCGGACTTCTGGCACCGGTCGAAGAGCGTCAGGTTCCTGGTCCGCAGGGCGTCCGGGAAGCCGGCTGTCCGGCGCTCGAAGTCGGCCCGGTCGCTCTTGCAGACCAGGAGATCGGGCTCGCCCGTGCGGTACACGGGGACGCTGCCGGTGCCGTCGGGCAGCGTGACCGGCCGCTCCTCGTGCGCCTGGGCGACCGGGGCCGCGAGAAGAGCGGCCGCGAGCGCCGCCAGTACCACCAGGAGTCTTCGTGTCCACGACATGTGCGGGAGAGTAGAGCATTGTTCAACTTTTGGAACCCCCCTGTGCCGCACGAATGCCGTTGACTCTCCGCGCTCCGATTCCTACGGTTGACCATAGGATTCCAGGATTCCTCTTGCACCGGGAGCACACATGAGCGGCATCGAGCAGGCGCGGAAGACGGCGGAAGGGCTTGCGCATTGCGCCGGATTCGGCAATCAGCACAGCTCGGAAGCGGTGCCGGGGGCACTGCCGCACGGCCGCAACTCGCCGCAGCGCGCCCCGCTGGGGCTCTACGCGGAGCAGCTCAGCGGTTCGGCCTTCACCGAGCCGCGCGTCCACAACCGCCGCTCCTGGCTCTACCGGATCCGCCCCTCGGCGGCCCACCCGCCGTTCACCCGGACCGACAACGGCGCCCTGCGCACGGCCCCCTTCACCGAGACCGTCCCGGACCCCAACCGGCTGCGCTGGGACCCGCTCCCGGAGCCCGCGCCCGGCACCGACTTCCTGTCCGGCCTGTGGACCCTGGGCGGCAACGGCGACGCCGCGCAGCGCACCGGCATGGCCGTGCACCTCTACGCCGCCAACGCCGCCATGACCGACCGGGTGTTCAGCGACAGCGACGGCGAGCTCCTCATCGTCCCCGAGCAGGGCGGCCTGCTGCTGCGCACCGAACTGGGCCTGCTGCGCGCCGAACCGGGCCATGTCGCGCTGATCCCCCGCGGTGTCCGTTTCCGGGTCGAGCTGCTCGACGCCACCGCCCGCGGCTACGTCTGCGAGAACTACGGCCAGCCGTTCGCCCTCCCGGACCTCGGCCCGATCGGCGCCAACGGCCTCGCGAACGCGCGGGACTTCCTGGCCCCGGTCGCCGCGTACGAGGACGTGGAGCGCCCGGTCGAGGTGGTGAACAAGTACTGCGGCAACCTGTGGTCGGCGACGTACGACCACTCCCCGCTCGATGTGGTCGCCTGGCACGGCAACCACACCCCGTACGTCTACGACCTGCACCGGTTCAACGTCATCGGCTCGATCAGCTACGACCACCCGGACCCGTCGATCTTCACGGTCCTGACCTCCCCGTCGGACACCCCCGGTCTGGCCGGGGTCGACTTCGTGGTGTTCGCGCCGCGCTGGCTGGTGGGTGAGGACACCTTCAGGCCGCCGTACTTCCACCGCAACGTCATGAGCGAGTACATGGGCCTGATCGAGGGCGCGTACGACGCGAAGACGGCCGGCAAGGGGGGCTTCGTGCCCGGCGGCGGCTCCCTGCACAACATGATGTCGGCGCACGGCCCGGACCGGGAGACCTTCGAGCGGGCGAGCGCGGCGGAGCTGAAGCCGCAGAAGATCGACGACGGTCTGGCGTTCATGTTCGAGACCCGCTGGCCCGTCACCGCGACCGGACAGGCGGCGACGGCAGGACATCTTCAGCACGGCTACGACGACGTGTGGCAGGGTCTGAGCCGCAACTTCAGGCCGTAACGGGCCTCATGCCGCAGCGACGACGAAATGCAGGTGACCAGGTGCCGCAGCCCCCGCTGAAGCCCCCCGCGACCCCGGGGGCCGCCTTCGCGCCCGACTCACTGGTCCTGAACCGCAAGCTCCCGCTGTGGTACCAGGTCTCGCAGTCGCTGCGGGCCTCGATACTGGGCCGCACCCCGGACGCCACCCTGCGGCTGCCGACCGAGGAGCAGCTCGCCGTGCACTACGGCGTCAGCGTCCTCACCATGCGCCAGGCACTCAAGGAGCTGGAGACCGAGGGGCTGATCAGCCGTCACCGGCGGCGCGGCACCTTCATCGAGCCGCGCGCCCGCCGGGTGTCGCCGGTGCGGCTGCTCGGTTCGATCGACGCGATCGTCGCCCAGCAGTCGGGCGAGCGGACCACTGTGCTCGGCCACGGCCCGTCACCGGTGCCGGGCGATGTCGCGGAGTACTTCCCCGGCTGCCCGGAGGTCACCGGGTACCGGCGCCTGCGGTGCGAGGAGGACACCGGCGAGCCGACCAACTGGGCGCAGAACTGGGTCCATCCGGAGGTCGCGGCCGGTCTCGACCCCGCCGATCTCGAGCGGTGGCCGATGACCAAGGTGCTGCGCGACCGTGTCGGTGTCCCGATCGCCCGGATCACCGACACGGTCGAGGCCCGGCTCGCCGACCCGGCCACCGCCGAGCTGCTCCAAGTCCCGCTGCTCAGCCCGATCCTGTACTACACGGGCGTGACGTACGACGAGGGCGGCCGGGTGGTCGACGTGGCGCAGATCCGCTACCGGGGCGACCGGTTCTCCTTCTCGGTCACGGTGGAGGCCCACTGACGGCGCGGTCACGGGTCCCGGCAGGCCGCCCCCTGCCGGGACCCGTGGCCGCGCCGTTACGATGCCGGGGAAGGCGGCGGACGTGGCGACGGGGAGGACGACACGGTGGCAGCTCCGGCAGCGGCCGGCTCCGGCGAGGGGCCGCGCAGCCCACTTCTCGACGACCTCATGCCCTGGTCCGTGCGGCCGCTCAGGACCGGGCGCCCCTGGGTGACCGCACCCGACGCCGCATCCCTCAAGGCCCGCTGGGAGCGCCTCGTACGGGCCGAGGGCGCCGAGCACGAGCGCCTGTTCGCACCGACGCGTTCCCGCACTCCGCAGACTCCGGCGGCCGCCCTGCCCGGGCAGTCCACCGGGACCGGCCGGTTCGCCCGCGAGCCGGGGCCGTGCCCGGAGCCCGTACGGATCCTGCACGGGCCGTTCGACGAACAGTGGCTGCTCCCCGACCACCGCCTGATCGACGTGGCCCGGCCCGAACTGTGGCGGGTCGCCGACGGCCGCCAGCTCTTCGTTGTCGAGCACGGACCGGTCCCCCAGGACACCGGCCCCGCCCTCTCCGTGACCGCGCTGCTCCCCGACGGCCACTCCCCCGCGGGACGGCCCGGCCGGCTCCGTCCGCTGTACCGGCGCCCCGGCGGCGCCGAACCCAATCTGGCCCCCGGGCTGCTCGGCCTGCTGCGGGCCCGCCACGGGAGGGAGGTCACCGCCGAGGCGGTGCTGGCCTGGATCCTCGCGGCGGCCCGCCGCACCCCGGCCGGCTGCGCGGTGCCGTTGCCCGCGGACACCGCGCGCTGGTCGGCGGGGGTGGAGCTGGGGCGGGAGCTGCTGCGGCTCCAGCTGCGCGGGGCCCGGGGCGGGGACCGCCCCCGGCTGCCGGGCGGGCGGCGCCCGTATGTGCGGGCCGCCGTGCCACCCGCCCCGTCGGAGCTGTCCTACGACGCCGAGGAGCAGGCGCTGCACCTCGGTACGGGCCGCATCTCGCCGGTGCCCGCCGGTGCGTGGGAGTTCCGGGTGGGCGGCGTACGGATGCTGGAGCTGTGGTTCGGGCGCCGGACGGCAGGGCCCGGGGCGGAGGGCCTGGAGGCCGTACTCCCCCGCGGCTGGCCGCGGGAGTGGACGTCGGAGCTGCTGGAACTGATCACACTGCTCGCCCTGCTCGCCGAACTGCGGCCCCGGCAGGAGGAGCTGACCCAGGGCCCGGAGATCGGCGTACACGAGTTGCGGGTGGCGGGTGTCCTGCCGGTGCCGGCGACCGCCCGGCGGCCCGCGTCCGTACTCGATCACCAGGAGGAGGGCCCGGACGGCCAGTTCGCGCTGTTGTGACGCGAGCCGGTCCGGGTCATCGCCCTATGCCCGGCCGAACGAGTCCAGCACCCGGGCGAGCGCCCGGTCGAACACGGCGTCCAGATCGATCGGACCGGGGTCCTCGGCGAATCCCGCCGCCATCCGCGGGTACTTCCCGGTCATGATCTGGCTGATCAGATACCCGGTGCGGGCAGCCTGCTCCTGCTCCTCGGACCAGGGCAGGGACCGACTGCGCTCCGCCGTGGCGATCTCGTTGGCGGTGTAGGTGGTGACCACGCCGTTGACCATGGCGATGAGCTCCATCTTCTCGCCGAACCGCGCGTCGACCCCGTCCAGGCAGCTCAGCGCGTACTCCAGGTAGCGCAGGGCGTTCGGGCTGAAGCCGTACACCGGTGACATCAGCCGCGGCACCCAGGTGTGGCGGCGCATCATCCCCCGCGCCTGGTGGGCGAGGGCGAGCAGGTCGGCGCGCCAGTCGCCGGAGGGCTCGGGGAACTCGTACCCGGCGCTGACCGCGTCGAGCATCAGCTCGTGCAGGTCCTCCTTGCGGGGCACGTAGTTGTAGAGCGACATCGTGCCGCAGCCGAGCTCGGCGGCCACCTTCCTCATCGACACCGCGTCGAACCCCTCCGCGTCCGCGATGCGCACAGCGGCCGCCGCGATGTCCGCACGGCTGAACGCGGGTTTGGGACCACGGCCCGCACGCTCGGGGCGCGCCCAGATCACTTCCGGTACAGCGGGTCGCCCCACCATTGATCATCACCTCGACCTCCATAGTAGTTACGTACACCGTACGTAGTGCGGTACCGTTGCGGCATGACAACTACGTACGCTGTACTTAGTGAAGATCTGGAGAAGCGCTATGGCGACGTCCATGCGCTGCGCGGCCTGGATCTGGCCGTCGCCGAAGGCACCGTCTGCGGAGTCCTGGGGCCCAACGGCGCCGGAAAGACCACCGCCGTCCGCGTCCTCACCACGTTGACCGCCCCCGACGGCGGCAGCGCCCGGATCGTGGGCCACGACGTGGTGCGGGAGGCCGGGGCCGTACGGGCGGCGATCGGCGTCACGGGGCAGAGCGCCTCCGTCGACGGCGAGCTGTCCGGCCGGCAGAACCTGCGGCTCTTCGCCCGGCTGCTCAAATACCGGGGCGAGGCCGCGCGCACCCGGTCCGACGAGCTCCTCGAACGCTTCGAACTGACCGACGCCGCCGACCGCCCGGCCCGCACCTACTCGGGCGGGATGCGCCGCCGCCTGGATCTCGCCGCCAGCCTGCTGGCCCGGCCCCAGGTGCTGTTCCTGGACGAGCCGACCACCGGACTCGACCCGCACAGCCGCAATCAGATCTGGGCGGCGGTACGGGAGATGGCGGGCCGCGGCACCACCGTCCTGCTCACCACGCAGTATCTGGAGGAGGCCGATCAGCTGGCCGACGACATCGTGCTCGTCGACAGCGGCCGGGCCGCCCACAGCGGCAGCCCCGCCGAACTGAAGGCCAGGATCGGCAGCTACGCCGAGGTCGTCGTCGCGCACGCCTCCGCGCTCGGGCCGGCCGCAGCGGTCCTGGACCAGCTGACGGGCGCCGCGCCGGTGCTCGACCACGAGCGGCGCACGGTGGGCGCGGTCGCCACGGACCCCTCACTCACCCTGCCTCGGATCGTCCGCGAGCTCGACGCGGCGGGCGCGGCGGTGATCGACGCGAGTCTGCGCCCACCCACCCTCGACGAGGTCTTCCTGCGCCTGACCGGCCGCGCCACCCTCATCAAGGAGACGGCAGCATGAGCACCGACGCACTCGTGACGGAACGGCGGACGGTGGACGCCACCAGGCCCGCGAACACCCCGGTCGCGGACGGCATGGCAGTCCTCGGCCGCCATCTGCAGCGGATCAAGGCGTCGCCGGGCGTCCTGATCCTGACCCAGACCATGCCGATCACGATGCTGCTGTTCTTCGGGTACGTCTTCGGCAGCGCCCTGGCGGTCCCCGGGCAGGAGTACCGCGCCTTCCTGGTGCCGGGTCTGCTTGCGGCGACTGCGGCGAACGGGGTCATGACGGGCATGTTCCAGTCCGCGCAGGACTGCCACCGGGGCGTGATGGACCGGCTGCGCACCCTGCCGATGAGCCGGTCCGCCGTGCCGTTCGGACAGACCGCGGCCGATGTGCTGACCACGGCCGTCGGCCTGGTCCCGCTGATGCTGGTCGGACTCGCCGTCGGCTGGCGGATCGAGGGCGGGCCGGCCGCCGCGCTGGGCGCGTTCGGGCTGCTACTGCTCTTCCGGTTCGCCACGTCGTGGGTGGGCTGCTGGCTGGGGCTGCTGATCCGGAACGAGGAGGCCGCCGGTCAGCTGGGCGCCTCCACGTTCATCCTGCCGCTGCTCTCCAGCGCGTACATCCCGACCGACAACCTGCCGGGGTGGCTGCGCACGCTCGCGGAGTGGAACCCGATCAGTGCCGTCGCCGCGGCGGTCCGCGATCTCTTCGGCAACGCCGCACCGGCCGCCGACGCAGCCTGGCCGGTCGCCCATCCGGTGGCCGGAACGCTGCTTTGGTCGGCGGTGCTGCTCGCGGTCGCCGTACCGCTGTCCGTACGCCGCTACTCGCGCGGCGGCGAATGAGGCCGCAGGCGCCGGTGGCTCAGCCGGGCAGCGCGACCGGGCGGTCCAGTGCGCCCAGCAGGGAGACGAAGCTGGACTCCAGGAAGGCGCCGAGCTCGTCGAGGGCGTCCGGCTCGTCGAGCGGCCAGCTGGTGACGGCCTCCTCGGCAAAGGCCATCCAGGCCCGGGTGGCGACGAGCAGCCGCGGCGAATCCGGCATACCGAGCCGTCGCTGGCCCTCCCCCACCCGCCGGGCCAGGGTGTCGCGGGTGGACTCGACGATGTCCTCCACGGCGGGGTGACTGCCGGCGGCGCCGCGGACGAGGGCGAGATAAACCCTGCGGTGCTCCGTGACGTACGCCGCGAACCCGGCGATGAACGACCGCAGCCAGGGAACGGGCTCCAGCGAGGAGTCCGGCTCCATGGCTGCGGCGAAGTCGTCGCACTCCCGCTGCACCATGGAGCGGTAGAAGTCGCGCTTGGAGTCGAAGTAGTGGAAGAGCAGCCCCCGGGAGATCCCGGCGCGGCGCGCCACATCGTCGGTGGAGAGCTCGTCCAGCGAGCGATCGGACAGCATGTCCACGCCAATCGCGACCAATTGCGCCCTTCGTTCGTCGGGACTCAGGCGCGCGGCTCGCTTCTCGGGCATGCGGACAGTGTAGAAGTACTTCGGCACCGAATTACCTCGGCACCCACTCCACCGGGGAACGAGAGCTTCGTGCGGACATGGCAAAGCGCCACGGCCGGCTCCGGGGATGACGGAAGAGCGGGCAGCGGCGCGATGCCGGGACCGGGGCGTCGGATCAGCGGCGGCTGCCGAAGAGCGAGCGCCGCAGTCGCCGCAGCGGAGCGAAGAGCGAGACCCGCGCGCTCCTGCTCCGGCGGGTGCGCGCGGCGTCGCGCGAGGTGAGCTCGAGCATCAGCAGCGTCGCCTCCGCGGACTCACGCTGCGGGACGGCAGGGCCGCCCAGCACTGCGAGATGGCGGTCGAGGCGCGAACTCGTCGCACCGCTTCCGCATGTAATGGCAGGCACACGCGGCCTGCTGCGCACCGTTATCTGTTCCATGTCACTCCCCACCCGTACGAGGGCACCCGGCCCGGGCAGGTTAACCCTATCGCTCCTCGGAGACACGCGTGTATCCCGGGCACAGGATTGAGCACACACATACGGAGGTTGACGACCAGTCTGCGAATCTGCCCGATTCCAGGGCGAGTTGGACAGATCGCCAACCTCCGGACGGAGCACGGCGATCGGGCGCCCACCCACCGGAAGAGGCCCTGACCTGCAAAGACCCCCGCCGGCGAGGTGCCACTCGGAGCAGCGGACCGCGGTACGCGCCGGTCAGTCGAGCGAGTTGAGAACGGGCAGATATCCGCCGGACTGCCCGGCGGCGAAGGGGTGGTACGACTCGCCGATGTTGAGCCAGTTGAGACTGTGCAGCCAGGCACTTCCGGAGCAGATCTCGTGCCCGGCGAACTGTCCGGCGACGTCACCGAAGGTGAAGCCGTGGTCGGCGGCGCGCTTGGCGGTGGCCGCGTTGAGGTAGTCGGCGGCGCCGTTGATGGCGGTGCGCACCTTGTCACTCAGGCCGACGACACAGCTGCCGCCGATCTTGTAGAAGCGCGGGTAGCCGAGCACGACGACATGGGCGGACGGAGCCTTGGCGCTGATCGCGGCGTACACCGAGTCGAGCCTGCCGGGCAGCGTGGAGTCCACATAGCTGCGGGCGGTGGCGATCCGGTTGAGGCAGGTGGCCTCCGACTGGAGGACACAGGTCGTCATGACGTCGGCGAATCCCGCGTCGTTGCCGCCGATGGAGATCGAGACGAGGTCGGTCGAGGCGCTGAGCGGTCCGAGCTGACCCGCGGTCACGTCGTTCGTGCGGGCGCCCGAGCAGGCGGCGAAGGCGAAGGAGGCGGGCGAGTGGGCGGCCGCCCAGAGCGAGGGGTAGGCGAGGGTGCTGCGCTTGCAGTCCCCGCTGGAGCTGATGTAGCTGCCGGAGCCGACCCCCGAGGAGTAGGAGTCGCCCAGGGCGACATAGTCGACGGCTTGGACGGACGGTGCGGCGTTCGCGGTGGCTGCCCCGGTCAGGGCGATGACGGCGCCTAGCAGGAGCGAGGACGAGAACGCCACGAGTCTGGACATTTTCATGGAACCTCCCTTGGACCGACCGGCAGGATCTCTGCCATGTCCGTGGTAGCAGCAGCGAAGGCCATTCCGGAAGTGTGCATGCCAAGTCCATCGGATGAGCTTTTCGCGCCGACCCCCTGATCGCGCGTCATATCGGCCTGCTACGCGCTCCCCCCGCGCCCCCGCGCCCCCCGGGCCGGCACGGGCAGGTGACGAAACCTGGGTGCGCCGGGTGCCCCCGTGCCGGATCATGGGCGGCATGCCTGCCACCCCCGAGTCCGCTCTGCCGGTCCGGCTCAACGTCGACGACAGCGACTCCCCGTCCGACGTCGTCGACGCACTGCTTCTCGGCCGCTTCGCGACGGGCGAGCAGCCGTACTCGCATAGTTCCTCGCTCGACCGGGTCAGGAAGAGCGCCACACTGCTGCCCGAGGGGGCGAAGGTGCTGCGCGCCGCCCGCGACGACGACCGCAGCGCCACGCTGGCCGAGGGCGAGGGCTGGACCCTGCTCATCTCGCGGTGGAACCGGGGCGCCGACGTCACGGTCACCGCGACCAGCGCCGAACTGGCCAACAAGGTGCTCGACGAGGCCACGGAGGGCGCCCAGGACGAGCCGGAGCCCCAGCCGGAGAACGTGACGATGGGCTTCTGGTACGTGTCGCCCCGCCGGGGCCCGTACCGTACGACCCGTCAGATCACGGCCGGTACGTGGGACGATGTCCGGCCCAACTACACCGCGCCCGTGGCCGACGCCATGGACCGGCTGATGAAGGTCACCCCGGACGACATCGCGGGCCGGCTGCTCCTGCTGCACGGGCCTCCCGGGACCGGCAAGACGTCCGCCCTGCGCACACTGGCCCGGTCCTGGCGGGACTGGTGCCAGGTCGACTGCGTGCTCGACCCCGAGCGGCTCTTCAACGACGTCGGCTATCTGATGGACATCGCGATCGGCGAGGACGAGGGCAGCTCGAAGGGCCGCTGGCGCCTGCTGCTCCTGGAGGACTGCGACGAGCTGATCCGCGGTGAGGCCAAGCACACGGCCGGCCAGGCGCTGTCGCGGTTGCTCAACCTCACGGACGGACTGCTGGGCCAGGGCCGCAACGTGCTCGTCGGGGTGACGACCAACGAGGACCTGGAACGGCTGCACCCGGCGGTCGTCAGGCCCGGCCGCTGCCTGGCCCGCATCGAGGTGGGCCCGCTGACCCGCAAGGAGTCGGTGGCCTGGCTGGGCACGGACGAGGGCCTGGGCCCGGACGCGGCCCGTGGGGGAACGACCCTGGCGGAGCTCTACGCACTGCGCCGCGGCACGAGCCCCGCATCGGTCCCCAAGCAGGACTCGGGCGCGGACGCGGGGCTGTACCTCTGAGAACCGTTCGGATCCTGACTTCAACCCCGTCCCGCACAAACCAACCACGCCGGGCACCAATTCAAGCCCGTCCGGCGATTGAGGACATCGCTTCAGCCCGTCCGGCGATTGAGGACGAAGCGGCTCGCCGACGCCCCGGCCCGCCGGACGCACCGCCCGCACCTCACCCCGTGTACACCGCCCGCACGGCGTCCTGCGCCAGCTCCAGTGCCCGTGCCCGGGACATCCCCAGCCGCTGGGCGTGCTCCGCGTACTCGCGCGCCGCGGCACCCGCGTTGCGTTCGGCCGCGTCGCCCGCTGCGGCGATGAACGTCCCGTTGCGCCCCCGCGTCTCGATCACCCCGTCCGCCTCCAGCGTCCGGTACGCCTTGGCGACGGTGTTGGCGGCGAGCCCCAGCTCCTCGGCGAAGCCGCGTACGGTCGGGAGTCTGTGGCCGACCGGCAGCGCCCCCGAGCGGGCCAGTTCGGAGATCTGCGTGCGCAGCTGCTCGTACGGGGCGGTGCCGGATTCCGGGTCAACGGCGATCTTCAGAGTCACGGACCGATTCTGCCCCACCGCCGGAAAATCGGGGGCGCCCGGGCCGGACCTGCGGGTACGGTCCGGCGCATGACTGTCATCGTGCGCGATTTCCGGCCCGCCGACGCAGAGGACTGGGTCCGGGTGAGGCGCGCGGCGCTCCCGTTCATGGTCACCACCCCGGAGCGGGTCGTCTTCGACCTGGCCACCGCCCATCCCGACAAGCGGTACCGGCTGCTGGTCGCGGAGGAGGACGGCGAGATCATCGGGACGGCCCAGGTGGGGCTGGCGTACGAGAGCCCCGAGCCGGGGCAGGCGTTCTGCAACCCGTACACCCACCCGGAGCGGACCGGCCGGGGAGCGGGCACGCTGCTGCTGCGCACGGCCGAGGAGTATCTGGCCCTGGCCGGCGCGACCTCGGTCTACGCCTGGGTCCTGGACACCCCCGGCGACCGGGCGTTCGCCGGGAAGCACGGCTACGCGCCGAGCAGGCCGGCGCACTTCCTCCATCTCGACCTGGCGGGCGGAACGCTGCCGCCCCGTCAGGAGCTCCCGGCAGGTGTCGAACTGCGTACGGGCTCCGACTTCGACGACGACCCGCGCCCGCTCTTCGAGGCCGATGCCGAGACCACCGAGGACGAGCCCAGCGACACACCGACCCAGCTGTCGGACTACGAGGAGTGGCTCGGAGAGACCTGGCGCAGTCCCGGCCTCGACCACCACCTCACCTCGGTCGTGGTGGCCGACGGCGAGGTGGCGGCGTTCAGCGCGGCGGAGACCGACGGCGCGAACCGCTACTGGTCGGGGATGACCGGCACCCGGCGTGCCTACCGCAACCGCGGGCTGGCGAAGCTCGCCAAGAACGACTCGCTGCACCGGGCGCGCGACGCCGGGTACACCGACGCCTACACCGGCAATGACGCCGACAACGGTCCCATGCTGGCGATCAACCGCTGGTTCGGCTACGAGATCTGTGCCACGGAGGTGCGCCATGTCCGCAGGCTCGGCTGACGCCGGACTGACGGTCGTCCTGACCAAGGCCGGAAAGACCAAGATCCGCTATCCGGCCGCCCTGGTCGCCGACAACGGCACCCGGGTGACGGTGCGGGCGCCCTGGGCCGCGCCGGGCGTACGCGACTTCGGCTTCGTGCGCTTCGAGCCGGGCGATGTCTTCACCGAGTACTACTGGCGCGATGCCTGGTTCGCGGTGAAGGAGGTCCGCACGGGCGCGGGTGAACTCAAGGGCTGGTACTGCGATGTGACCCGCCCCGCGGTGCTGCGGGACGGCGAACTGCTCGTCGAGGACCTGGATCTCGATCTGTGGGTGTCGGCGGACCGCTCCGCTGTACTGCGGCTGGACGAGGACGAGTTCGAGGAGAGCGGTCTGGCCGGACGCGACCCGGAGGCGGCGGAGGCAGCCGTGGCGGCCCTGGACGAGCTGGAACGGCTCGCCCGCACGGAGGAGGGGTTCGCCGGCCTGCTGGGCTGATCCCCCGCCGGGCTGAGAGTGCCTCAGCCCGCCACCAGTTCCACCTCGTACCCCGCCGCGTCCTCCACATAGGCGGCCACGTGCCCCTCACCGCCCGCGTGCGGATGACGGTCGCCGAAGAGCAGCCGCCAGCCGTGCTCCGGGGCCCGGGCCACCAGCGCGTCGAGGGTGGCCCGGTCCTCGACGTGGAACGCCAGGTGGTTCAGCCCGGCACTCCGTCGTTCGTGGCCTCCGGGGGTCAGGTCGGGCGACTGCTCGATCACCACGTAGTGGTCGCCCCGTCGCCAGCTGCGCCCGTGCGCCCATTGCTGGTACGGGACATGGCCCAGCTCACCGAGGAGCCAGCCCCAGCCCGGGGCGGCGGCCGCCAGATCGGGCACCCACAGCTCGATGTGGTGGAGCCGGCCGGTGCGTGGCCCTCCGGCCGGCAGCGGGACGGCCCGTCGCACGCCTCGTGGTTCGAACGCGACGGTGTCGCCGTCCTCGTGCCAGTGGATCAGGAAGTGCTCCCCCGTCCGGTATCCGTCGAGGCCGGCGCGGCAGTACGCGACCATGTCGTCGGGCAGGGCGTCCAGCGGGAACCACTCCAGCTCGGAGCACTTGTCCGGTTCGCGGTTGTACGGCGGCCGGTCCGGGTCGTACGCCGCCTCGAAGAACCAGCCCGTCCTGGGGCTGCCGCCCGGCCCCCGGTGCTGCATGACCAGGGCCGTGCGCAGCTCCTCCGGTTCGAGCACGACCCCGATCTCCTCGGCCGCCTCGCGGATCACCGCCGCGCGGACGTCCTCGCCGTCCTCGACGTGCCCGGACGGGGCGTGCAGCAGCCCGTCCGCGTACCCCGTCCCGGCCCGCCGGGCGAGCAGGACGTCGGAACCGCGGCGGAGGATCAGATGGACGTCGACCACCTCGGTGTGCCGGCGCGGGGGTTCGGCCCGCGCCACCAGCGCGTAGCGCTCGTCGTCGACCTCCTTGCCCCAGAGGTCCCGGTCGCCGGAGAGCCGCTCGTGGTGGATGCGCTCGGTGAAGGGGGCGATCAGCGCGGTGAGTTGGCCGGCGGGCAGACCGACCCCGTTCCACACGCCTTCGACCAGCACCAGTCTGCCGCCGGGCCGCAGCAGGCCGAACCAGTGGCGCAGGACCTGGGCCGGATCGGGGAGCAGCCACACCACGTGCCGGGCCAGGATCACGTCGAACCGCTGCTTGCCGACCGGCGGCGCCGCCGCGTCCCCGATCAGCACCTCGGTCCCCGTACCGGCCAGCTTGGCGCGTGCCTGCTCGACCATGCGGGGCGAGCGGTCCACGGCGGTGACCCGGTGGCCCTGTCCGGCGACGAGCAGCGCCAGACTTCCGGTGCCGCACCCCAGGTCGAGCACCTCGGAACGCTCCCGGGGCAGCCAGCTCTCCAGGCGCTGCGCCCAGGCGTGCCGGACCACGGGGTCGAGCAGGCCGTGATCCGGCTCGTCGTCGAAGGAACCGGCGGCTGAATCCCAGTCGATCGTCGTCATGAACCGATCGTGCCAGCTGCCACTGACAACGGCGGCGGTCTCCCCGTCCCGTACCGCCGACGGCCGCTCTTAAGCGTTCGTGAGCGGCCCCTTAAGTGCGTCATAACGATCCTCAGCAGGCCCTCCACGCGGGCTTTCCGGGGTCGGCCGGAGGCTAGCTTGCTGTTCCCGGGACGCCCCGTACACAGACCTGGACCGCTGAAGGAGTACCCCGCCATGCCCGCCATCACCCCCGCCCGCCGCAGGGCCGCCGCCGTCGCCGCGCTCGGTGCGACGCCGCTCGTACTCACCGTTCTGACCGCGGCTCCGGCCTCGGCGCACGGCTCGCTGACGGATCCGGTCAGCCGGGTCTCGGCGTGCTTCGCCGAGGGGCCCGAACACCCGCGGTCCGCTGCGTGCGTGGCCGCCGTCGCCGCGGGCGGCACGCAGGCGTTGTACGACTGGAACGGTGTCAACATCGCCAACGCGGCGGGGAACCACCGGCAGTTGATCCCGGACGGCAAGCTGTGCAGCGCGGGCAACGACAAGTTCAAGGGGCTCGACCTGCCGCGCGCGGACTGGCCGGCCACCGACATGAAGGCGGGCTCCCACACCTTCCGCTTCCGCGCCACCGCCCCGCACAAGGGTTCCTTCGCGCTGTATCTCACCACCGCCGGCTACGACCCGGCGAAGCCGCTGACGTGGTCGGACCTGGAGGAGAAGCCGTTCGCCGAGGCCACCGACCCGAAGCTGGTGGACGGTTCGTACGTCTTCGACGGCACCGTTCCCCAGCGTTCGGGGCGTCAGCTGATCTACACGGTCTGGCAGCGGTCGGACTCTCCGGAGGCGTTCTACGCGTGCTCCGACGTGGTCTTCGCGGGCGCGAGTGGTGCGGGTGGTGCGGGTGGTGCGGGTGCCAACGGCACGAGCGGCAGCGGTTCGGTCGCCGCCGTGCCCGCGCCGTCCGCGTCCGCGCCCTCCGAGCAGGAGATCACCGCGGGCGCGGAGAAGTCCTCGGTCGAGCACGGCGGTCACGGTGACGACGACGCCGGTACGGGCGCGGCCGTCACCGAGGCGGCCGGTCCGGCGGATTCCGGTACGGCCGGCGCCAACGCCCCGGTACCGGACAGCGCGTCCGGTGACGTCCCTGTCGCGGGAGCCGACAACCTCGCCGAGACGGGTGGCAGCGCCGCCACGCGCTACTGGGCCATGGGCGGTGCGGCCGCGATCGCACTGGGCGCGGCCGCACTGCTGGCCTCGGTCCGGCGCCGGTCCGCCGCAGCGGCCCGGCGCGGGCTCTGATCCGGCCCGGTCCGGACCTGAGGCCCTACCCGATGACCGAGGCGCAGGTGGTCGGGGTGGCGTGCGCCGGATCCAGGGCGTTCGCCACCTCGTGGTAGGCGATCCTGTCGATGGTCCCGATCGCCACGTGCTCGGACAGGTCGACCGGGCACAGGTCCTGGAGCAGGACGTTGCGTACGTCCGGCCCGTCCAGGAACTGTGTCCGGTACGGGGTCACGACCTCGTCGTACCTGGTCGCGATGACGGTGTAGTGCACGCCGGGCACGGTGTCGGGGACCGAGTTGAGCTTGGTGACGAAGGGGGATCCGGCCACCTGGTCGGCGAGTCCGGGCGTGCCGGCGTTGAGCAGGTCCTCGGCGCCGGGGAAGTACGGCAGCAGCTTCGTCAGGCCGAGGAGGGTGGTGCCGTGGTTGTCGGGCGCGATCCCGACCAGGGCGTTGACCTTGGCCGCTCCGCCGAGGAACTTCAGGTAGTAGTTCGGCATCATGCCGCCCTGGGAGTGGCCGACGAGGTCGGCCTTGGGGGCCCCGGTGGAGGCGAGCACCTTGTCGACGAAGACGGAGAGCTGTCCGGCCGACTTGTCGATCGGGCCGAGGCCGTTGAAGAGCGGCACTCCGGGGAGCTGTCCGTAGTCGAGCGAGTAGACGCAGTAGCCCCGGTTGACGAGGTAGGGGGCGAGGACGAGCCAGTTGTCGACCGAGTTCCCGAAGGTTCCGTGGACCAGGACGACGGGCCGGGGGTGGGCTGCGGAGGGCTTGCAGGAGTAGTCGTTCCAGCCACGGGAGGTGACCGTGGCGGTGGTGGGGGTGGCTGCAGCGGCAGTGGCCGTGGGGGTGGCGAATGCGGCGACGGCGAGGAACAGTGCGGCGAGGGTTGTCCGCGCACGTGGGGTACGCGGCGCACGGGTCCAGGGCAGCATCGTGTGGTCTCCTTGCGGCTCAAGGGAGTTGCGATGGCTGTGCAGAGGTTGCGATTCCTGTGCACGCTGCGGTCCGGACCACAAGTTCTGACGACGTTCTACGTGCTCATGCCAACTTACGCATGAGTAAGGTGGGGTGGGAAGTTACGCGTCGGTAAAAACTGACGCGGCAGTAACCGTAGCTTCAGGACAGTTCCCGACGGGCAGGTCAGGCCGCGAGTCGCCCCGGCATCACAGCCTGCGGCCCGAATCTGGCCCGCAACCGGTCCGCGACCGCCTCGATCCGGCGCGCCCGTTCGTCGACCGGGTCGAAGGTCAGCTGGTGCGCGGCCCGCCCGGCGTCGCCGAGCCCCTCGGCGCGCAGCGCGATTCCCCGTACCCGGGCCCGTTGCAGGGCGAACGAGTCATGGATCCGGTAGGCGAGCGCGGTGAGTTCCGCGGAGTGGGCGGTGGGCTCGCCGAGCGTACGGCTGCGGGTCAGCGTCGCGTACCCGGTCCGGTCGGCATAGCGCACGGAGACCGCGAGCGAGCGGCACACCTGCCCCTCGCCGCGCATCCTCGCCCCCAGTTCCTCGGTGAGCGACATGAGCGCGCGCCGCTGCCGCTCCCGGTCCAGCTCGTCGCGCGGGAAGGTCCGTTCGGCGGCGAGCGAGCGGGCCGCGGCGTTCGGCACGACCTTCGTACGGTCGATGCCGTGCGCCCGCTCCCACAGTTCGCGCCCGGTCCGCACCCCGGTGATCCGCTGCAGGGTGCCGAGCGGGGCGGCCGCGATCCGGCCGACGGAGTCGAGCCCGTAGCCGCACAGGGTGCGGGCCGTCGCCGCCCCGACGCCGTCCAGCGCTGCGGCCGGACGGTCCGCGAGGAAGGCGGTGGCCCCGCCGACGGGCACCACGAAGGTCCTCCCGGGCGCAGCCTGCCGCAGCGCCATCCTGGCCAGCATCGGGTTCTCGGCGGCCCCGATCGCGCAGTCCGCACCGTGCAGGGCCAGGGCGCGGACCCGGATCACCGAGGCCAGCCCCGTCACGTCCCGCCCGAAGTAGCGCAGCGCGCCCCGGACATCGGCGAGCGCCCCGTCGGGCGGCGCCGCCTCGACGACCGGGGTGAACGAACCGAGCAGGGCGAGCAGCCCCGCGTAGCCGGCGCCGTCCGGCAGACCGCCGCCGACCTGGCGGAACCGCAGGCAGAGGATTCCGGGCTGCTCGCTCACCCCGCTCACCCCACTCATCCCGCTCACCCCACTCATCCCGCTCATCCCGCTCATCCCGCTCATCCCGCGCTCCCCGGGCTCTGGTGCCACAGCTTCCTTCCGGTGGGCGCCCCCTCGCCGGGCGGCTGGAGGTCGGACCAGGGGTTCATCTCGTAACCGGTCGGCATCCGGATCCGGCGGCCGCCGTCGTCGGCAGCGGACGCCTCCTCCTCCGGGGCAGCCGCCTCGGCAGGCACCTCCGCCAGCCGGGCCGCGACCGCGTCGAGTCCGCCGGTGCGCCGCAGTTCGGCCAGCTCGGCCAGATTCCAGGCGGCGGCGCCGACCACGCTCAGGCTCCGCGGCCCGCGCCGCTGCACCACACCGCGCACCAGCAGCAGCCAGGAGTGGAAGACGGTGTACGCGCAGGCGGCGTGGCTGTCGTCGAAGAAGGCCAGGTCGACCAGGCCCGTACCGTCGTCCAGGGTGGTGAAGACGACCCGGCGCCCGGAGCGGATCGGCGGGGTCTGGGTGGCCGCCTTGGCACCCGCGACCAGCACGGTGTCCCCGTGCCGCGCCTCGCGCAGGCGCTTGGCCGAGACCGCGCCGAGCTCCTTCAGGAAGGCGTGGTGATCGCTCATCAGATGGCGTGAGACATCCATGCTCAGCACGCCCAGTTCGGCGCTGAGCCGTTCTGCCTCGTTGAGGTCGGGCAGGCCGATGGAGCCGGTGCGGTGTCCGCCGCCGAGCGGGAGCTGTGCGCCCGAGCCGCCGGAGCCCGCGCCGCGCTGGGCGCGATGCAGTTCGGACAGGTGCAGCAGCAGATCGCGGCGGTTGGCGCCGAACGCGTCGAGAGCGCCGACCTGGGCCAGCCGTTCGGCGGCGGGCTTTCCCGGACGGGCCCGCTGCCAGAAGTCCAGCAGCGAGGTGTAGGGCTGCCCGGCCTCGATCCGGGCGACCTCGGCCGCACTGATCCCGTGGACGTCCGAGAGCGCCAGCCGCAGCCCCCAGGATTCCCCTCCTTTCCCCTCATCAGACACCAGTTCGATTCGATGGGCGGCCGCCGAGCGGTTCACGTCCAGCGGAAGCACCGGCACCCCGCGCCGCCGCGCGTCCGCGAGCAGCAGCCGTTTCGGGTACATCCCCGGGTCATGGGTGAGCAGCCCGGCGTAGAAGGCCGCCGGGTGATGCGCCTTCAGCCAGGCCGACTGGTACGTCGGTACGGCGAAGGCCACCGCGTGCGCCTTGCAGAAGCCGTAACTGCCGAACGCCTCGATGATCTCCCAGGCACGGGCGATCACTTCGGCACTGTACTTGCGCACCGCCGCGTGCTGGGCGAACCAGACCCTGATCCGGCCCTGCGACTCGGGGTCGGAGAGCCCGCGCCGGACCCGGTCGGCCTCGTCCCGGCCGCAGCCGGTCATGATGTCGACCATCTCGATGATCTGCTCGTGGAAGACCACCACTCCGTACGTCTCGCGCAGCGGCCCCTCCAGGTCGGGGTGCGGATAGCGGACCGGCGCCCGGCCGTGCCGGGCCTCGATGAACGGGCGCACCATGTCGGCGGCGACCGGGCCGGGCCGGAACAGCGAGATGTCGACCACCAGGTCATGGAAGGTGGCCGGCTGGAGCCTGCCGACCAGATCGCGCTGGCCGGGCGACTCGATCTGGAAGCAGCCCAGCGTCTCGGCGGTCCTGATCAGCCGGTACGTCTCCGGGTCACCCGGCGGTACGGCGTCCAGGTCCACCTCCCGGCCCGAGGCCCGCTTCACCTCCGTGACCGCGTGCGCCATCGCCGACTGCATCCGTACACCGAGCACATCGAGCTTGAGCAGCCCGAGGTCCTCCACGTCCTCCTTGTCGAACTGCGCCATCGGGAAGCCCTCGCCGCTGGTGGGCATGACGGGGGTGCGGCGCAGCAGCGAGGCGTCGGAGAGGAGGACCCCGCACGGGTGCATGGCGATGCCTCGCGGCAGTGCGTCCAGCGCCTCCACCAGCTCCCACAGCCGCCCGTACTTCTCCTTCGTCCGCGCCACCTCGCGCAGCTCGGGCAGTTCCTCCATGGCCGCGAGGGCGTCGCGGGCCCGGATGTGCGGGAAGGCCTTGGCGAGCCGGTCGGTCTCGGCGGGGTTCATGGAGAGCGCGGCACCGACGTCGCGGATGGCGTGGCGCACCCGGTAGGTCTCGGGCATGGCGACGGTGGCGACCCGTTCGGCGCCGAAGCGGCCGATGATCGCGCGGTAGACGTCGAGGCGGCGGGCCGACTCGACGTCGATGTCGATGTCGGGCAGCACGAAGCGGCGCTTGGACAGGAAGCGCTCCATCAGCAGCCCGTGCTCGACCGGGTCGGCGTGGGCGATGCCGAGGAGGTGGTTGACCAGGGAGCCCGCTCCGGAGCCCCGGGCGGCCACCCGGACCTTCATCTCCCTTACATCGTCCACCACTTGAGCGACGGTCAGGAAGTACGAGGCGAAGCCGTGGTGGGCGATGATGTCCAGCTCGTGGTGCATCCGGTCCCAGTAGCCGGGCCTGCGGTCGTAGCCGCGCAGCACCATGCCCGCGGCGGCGCGCGAGGCCAGTACCCGCTGGGCGGTGCGACGGCCGGCGCCGACGAGGTGCGGTTCGGGGAAGTGGACGGAGCCGAGGCCGATGTCGCCCTGGGGGTCGACCACGCAGGCGTCGGCGGTGTGCCGGGTCTCCGCGAGCAGCCGCGCCCCGGCGCCGGGGCCGAGCCCGGCGGCGGCGGTGATCCGCTCGGCGGTCTCCGCCATCGCACGGGCGCCCTTGAGCCAGCGCTCACCGCTGTCGAGCGGGGCGCGGCGCGGGTCGACGGGGACGAGCCTGCGCGCGGAGTCGAGTACGTCGGCGACCGGGCCCTGCCCCGCGTCGGCGTACCGGACGGCGTTGGTCAGCACGGCCCGTATCCCCTGCTCGGCGGCGAAGCCGACGGTACGGGCGGCGAGCCGCAGCGAGCCGGGTCCGGTGCCGCCCCGACCGTGGTGGACGGCTTCGAGCCGCAGGTCGTCGCCGTACGTCTCCCGCCATGGGGCGAGCAGGGCGGCGGCCCGGTCGGGCCGGCCGGCGGCCAGCGCCCGGCCCACCTCGGATGCGGGGCCGAGCAGCACGGTGAGCCCTTCGGCGGGCAGTGCGGGGCGGTCGACCAGGGGCCGGCCACCGTCGGGGACGGCGGCGTGGGCGGCGGTGACGAGGCGGCACAGTTCGGCCCAGCCCTGGGCGCCGTCGCGGGCGAGGAAGGTGACCCGGGGAGCGGATTCATCGACAAAGGCACCCCCGCGGACCGGGGTCCGCAGCCGGTGCGTACGCCCGTCACCCTCCGCGCGCACGGCGGGAGCCACGGCGAGCTCCACCCCGAAGAGCGGCCGCACCCCCGCTTGCTCACAGGCCTTGGCGAACCGGACCGTACCGGCCAGGGTGTCGCGATCGGTCAGCGCGAGGGCGTCCATCCCCCGCTCCGCGACGCGCTCCGCCAGCCGCTCCGGGTGCGAGGCCCCGTACCGCAGGGAGAACCCGGAAACGGTATGCAGATGCGTGAACCCGGGCACCACCCGCACCTCCTGAACCGATCCGTACTCACCACCCCCTCGCTCTCCACCATAGACCAAGTTTCGAACATTCGTGCGATACCCGGGAGTGCGGGCACCGGGGCATGAGCGCCGGAGTGCGAGCATCGGGGTGCGAGCACCGGAGCACGAGCCGTCCCTCCGCCCTTCAGCCATTCGGCCCGGCCCCGAATGCGTGAACGTCGGGCACCCTGGACCGTGAGGGCATGACTTTCGTCGACGAGGTGAAGAACGCCGTCACTCCACGGGCCGCACTGCTCGTCACCGGCGTGCTGGCGCTGCAACTGCTGTTCATCGCGTCCTATATCGGAGCGCTCCATAACCCGAAGGCCACGGACGTCCCCTTCGGTGTCGTCGCACCTCAACAGGTGTCCGCCCGGCTCGTCACCGAACTGAAGAACCTCCCCGGCGATCCCCTGGACCCCCGCACGGTCACCGACGCGGCCACCGCTCGCCAACAGATCCTCGACCGCAAGATCGACGGCGCCCTGATCGTCAACCCCAGGGGCACGACCGACACCGTGCTGGTCGCCTCCGGCGGGGGCACCGTCCTGGCCACCTCCCTGACGAAGATCATCAAGGAGGCCGAGCTCACCCAGCACCGCACGGCACGCGCCGTGGACGTGGCCCCGGCCTCGAAGCAGGACTTCGACGGGCTCTCCTCGTTCTACCTGGCCGTGGGCTGGTGCGTGGGCGGCTACCTCTGCGCCTCGATCCTGGCGATCAGCGCGGGCAGCCGTCCCGCCAACCGTCAGCGCGCGGTGATCCGGACCGGCGTCATGGCGCTGTACTCGATCGCGGGCGGTATCGGCGGCGCGATCATCATCGGCCCGATCCTCGGAGCCCTGCCCGGGTCCTTCTGGGGAATGTCGGGCCTGGGCGCGCTGACCGTCTTCGCGGTCGGCATGATCACGCTCGCCCTGGAAGCGCTCACCGGCATCGTCGGCATCGGCCTGGCCGTCCTGATCGTGGTGATCGCGGGCAACCCGAGCGCGGGCGGCGCCTTCCCGCTCCCGATGCTCCCGGACTTCTGGCGAGCGATCGGCCCCGCCCTGCCGCCGGGCGCCTCCACCTGGACGGCACGCTCGATCGCGTACTTCAGGGGCAACGCGGTGACCGGTCCACTGCTGGTGCTGTCCGCGTGGGCGGTGGTGGGCACGGTCATCACCCTGCTGATGGCGATGCGGAAGAAGCCGGAGACGGCGGATGCCACGGACTCCCCGCTCGCGGGGGCGGCGGGCGGGGGCTCGACGCTGGCTTAGCGGGGGCCACCCCGTACCCCCCCTTCACCACTCCTCACTGCCGCTGCCGCCCCCGCCCACAAGCAGGGGCGGCAGCGGCGTCCTCATGGCCATCGCTCGACGAACACGTCAATTCCCGGCGTCCAGTCGGCGCAACGACTAGGCATGACAGGTACATGGCGGCATCCTGGGGCGACCTCATGAACCCACGAGGTGCACGGCCGCCCCAACTCCTCCTCACCCCACGGAGAATGCCATGCGTCGCCACGTCGCCATGCTGCTCGGCACCGTCGCCCTCTCGCTCCCGCTCGCCCTGCTGCCCACCGCATCCGCATCGGCCGCCCCTGCGGACAAGCCCCAGGTCCTCAGCTCCTGGACCCAGACGAGCGCCTCCAGCTACAACTCCTGGAACGCCGCCCGCAACAACCAGGGCGCATGGGCCGCCTACGGCTTCGACTGGTCGACGGACTACTGCAGCACCTCGCCCGACAACCCGTTCGGCTTCCCGTTCCAGACGGCCTGCGCCCGCCACGACTTCGGCTACCGCAACTACAAGGCCGCCGGTACGTTCTCCGCCAACAAGGCCCGCCTCGACTCCGCCCTCTACTCGGATCTCAAGCGCGTCTGCGCCGCCTACTCGGGCGCGAAGCTGACCTCGTGCAACGCCACGGCCTGGACGTACTACCACGCGGTGGACATCTTCGGAGTCGCACCGGCGAAGGCGGGCACCGCCGGACTGCCTCAGTCCGCCTGACCGCAGAGCTCGTCCATGAACCGTCGCTCTCGTCTACCCCCTACGCGACGTCGGGCCGCGTCATCAACGGCGACCGCACATGCAGAGTCATGTCGGGCCCGGTGAGCGGCAGGGTGCTCCACAGCGCCGTGGCGGTGCCGGCGTCGGCGTCGATCACCAGCCGGACGCGGTGCGGCGTGGTGATGACGTACAGATCGGCGACGAACGTGTTGCCCTGCCAGGCTCCGGCCGCGACGACGGGCCGGCCGAGCGGCGAGCATTCGCGCCATGCACCATGGCCCACCTCGATGTCGAAGAGCGACTCGAACCGTACGCGCCATCCGCCGTCGGTGGGATCGACGATCACTGTCGTCCCCTCGGGCAGAGCCGACTCCTCGGCCGAGGAGTCCAGTCCCGCCCTGACCGACCGCTCCGGGTCGGCCGATCCCTGCACCGACGGCAGCGACAGGCGGCGCAGCCGATCGGCAAGCACCTCGTCGTCCTGGACGCTTCCCCCATGGCCCACTCCGGGCAGCAGGCACTCCCACATGGCGTCGAGCACTTCCTGGGACTCTCCCTGGGCGGTCACGGCGACCACGAGCTCGTGCGACGGGACCACCACGCACTGCTGCCCGAAGGCGCCATGGCCGTGGTACCCGTGACGCGACATCCAGAACTGGTAGCCGTAACCGCAGGAGAAGTCGGCGTCGGCCGATTCTTCTTGGAACGGCAGGCTGTCGATGTGCCGTGCGGTCGCGACCTCCACCCAGTCGCGCGGGACCAGTCGCTCGTCGCCCCAAACGCCTCCGCGCAGCAGCAGTTCACCGAAGGCGGCGACGGCCTCGGTCGTCAGGTGCAGGCCCTGGAATCCGAAGGCGGCACCGCTCGCCACCCGGTCCCACTCGGCGTGATCGACGCCCATCGGCTTGAAGAGACGCTCGTCGAGGAACTCCGGAAGACCGCGGCCCGTGACACGTTCCACCATCCTGGCCAGGACGAAGGTGGTCGAGTTGTCGTAGGTGTGCCGCGTTCCCTCCGCCGCGGCGAACGGCAGGCGCAGGAAGCCCTTCACCAAGTCGTCGGGCTCCGAGTCCCATGCGTCGGTGAGGCTGTCCGTGGGATGCCCGGCTGTCATGGACAGCAGGTGGTGAACGGTGAGGCGGCTTCCCTGCTCCGAGACGCCGGCCGGTACGTGGTCGGGCAGCACGTCCACCACCCGGTCGTCCAGCGAGAGCAGCCCGTCGGCGATCGCGAGCCCCACGGCGATCGACGTGAACGACTTGGTCAGCGAGTAGAGGAGGTGCGGGCGGTCGGCCGAGTACGGCGCCCACCAGCCCTCGGCGACGACGTGACCGCGGTGCACGACCATGATCGAGTGGCACTCGACGGATCGCGCTTCGAGCCGGTCCAGCAGCAGGGCGATCGAACGGGACGATATCCCGGAGACAGCCGGTGCCGAACGTGGAAGCATGGGGCGCCGAGAAGACATCCTGACTTCCTAACAGATCCGCGCGGACCGGTGCGACTGAGTTTTGGGAGAGAAGGACAATCCGCATGAGCATCTCCTACGACCTCGACATGGCGACAGAACAGTCCGCTTCGCAGGTCGCCCACGAACTCTGCGACATCGCACGTACCGCAGGGCTGTTCGACGACTCCATCACCCCTGAGCTGGTCCTCGATGACGGCGCACTGACCGCGAAGGGCATGTGGATCCGCGTCGGCAAGGAGACACGGTCGTGGAGTCCCGTCATCGCCGATCTCGGATTCACCCCGACCGTGTGGGCCGCGTTCCAACCCGCCAGGCCCAGCGACTACTCGGATCAGCAGGACGACATGATTCGTCTGGTCTCCGGACTGCTGGACCGAGCGCCGGGCGACGCAGTACTGCACTTCCAGTCCGAGGTCATCTGGCTGCTGCGCCGAGGTTCGGAACTGAGTCTCAACGAGCGGGACGACCTGTGGCCACCCCACCGCCTGGCCGCTGTCTCGCAGCCCAACCGGCGTGCTACCCATCACTTCTCCGAGGAATGACCCACGCGACGCTGGTCCGTCCCACCACCGAGGGGTGCGGTGTACGTACGGGCCCCGAAGGCCACGGAGGACGGACCGGTACTGCGGGTCGGCCGCGACGAGTGGGTGGCGTTCGTGGCTCGCTCGCGCGCGGGTAGTACCGGCAAGGCGTCCTGAACGGAACAACGGGCTCCGTCCGCATCAGGCGACTGATGCGGACGGAGCCCGTGGTCATGCGGCAGGCTCGGAAGAGGGCTACGTCTTCGCTCTCACCGCACGCAGACCGTCAGCCGATCTCCGCCCCGAACGCCGACAGCGCCTCCGGCACCGGCTGGAAGAACGTCTCACCGCCCGAAGAGCAGTCGCCGCTGCCGCCCGAGGTCAGGCCGATCGCCGTGTCGCCGGCGAAGAGCGAGCCGCCGCTGTCGCCCGGCTCGGCGCAGACCGTCGTCTGGATGAGGCCGTTGACGATGTCGCCGTTGCCGTAGTTGACCGTGGCGTCGAGGCCGGTCACCTCACCGTCGTGCACCTGGGTGGTGGAGCCGCTGCGCGTCACCGTCATCCCGACGGTCGCCTCGCCCGCCTTGGTGATCGGCTGGGCGGAGCCGTTGTAGAGGTCGACCTCGCTGGGGTGCGCGGTGTCGGAGGTGTACTTGACCAGGCCGTAGTCGTTGTCGGGGAACGACGAGCCGGCGTTCGTACCGATCTCCGCGCCGCCCTGGGAGTCCGACCAGCTGGAGATCGCCTCGGTGCAGTGCCCGGCGGTCAGGAAGTACGGTTCGCCGCCCTTGACCACGTTGAAGCCCAGCGAGCAGCGCCCGCCGTTGCCCCAGATGGCGTCGCCGCCCGCGATGAACGGCTTGAACTCCCCGGCGGTCCTCTTGAGCTCGGCCTTTCCGCCCAGCCCCTCGACCACCGAGCTGAGCTTCTGCCAGGCAGCGCCCTTGACCGTACGGTCGGCCGTGACGACCACCTTGTTGCTGACCGGGTCGGTGGCCCATGAGGTGCCGGGGATCGTTGCCTTGCCGGTCAGGGTCTGCCGGGCCGACTTCAGCTCGGCGAGCGAGTTCTGCACGACTCTGGCCTTGCCGCCCGCCTGCCGTACCTGCTCGGCTGCGGCGTCGTCGACCACGTTCATCACGAGGTTCTTCGACGTGGCGTCGTAGTACGCGCCGGCCGCGTCGGCGCCCAGGTCCTTGCCCAGACCGGTGGCGAGCTTTCCGGCCGCCACCGCGTCAAGCGTCCGCGCGGTGAACTGCGGTACGTCGTCGCTGGCGTTCGCACTCTGGAACGTCACTCCTGCTGCGACCAGGGCGACCACGGCCGATCCGGCCAGCACTGCGCGCTTCCTGGACATGCGTCGATGCTTCAACTTCGACCTCCTGTGGGGCCGCGCGCGGATGATGTGGGGTCGCCCGTACGCGGAGGATGGGGCGCCCACTATTCCGACCGGGTAGTTAGCACACAAGGTCGACTTCAGGACGCACACACGACACCACCGGTTCGGTCGTGTCACGTTCACTTCCGGAGGTCACAGCGCGTCGATTCCATCTGCGAACACCCGGTGCGACCGTCCGGTCGGCAGCGGGTGAGGACTAGTCCTGTCCGGTATTCGCCCCTGGGGGTCCGATTCCCGGCGCACCCCGGCCCCACTCCTCCTCGCCGGCCGCCCAGATTCTCCCCACGCGCCATCCCGGGATCGCCTCTGATGGGTCATCATCGGATGGTGCGGGGAAAGCCGGGCACGTCGTGCCCGCAGGAATCGCGAGGAGGCACGGAGTGCGCAGTCGGGTGCGCGCGGCCGACGGGCGGCAACTGGTGGTGGAGCGTCTGGGGGATCCTCGCGGCAGACCGGTCTTCCTGCTGCACGGGATGCCCGGCAGCAGGCTCGGTCCGGCGCCGCGCGGCATGGTGCTGTACCAGCGCAAGACACAGCTGATCACTTACGACCGGCCGGGATACGGCGACTCCGACCGGCTGCCGGGCAGATCCGTCGCCGACGCCGTCCAGGACGTACGGGCCATCGCGGACCACATCGGCCTCGACCGGTTCGCCGTGGTGGGCCGTTCCGGTGGCGCCTCGCACGCTCTGGCCTGCGCCGCGCTGATGCCCGAGCGGGTCACGCGTACCGCCGCCCTGGTCGGGCTGGCCCCCCGGGACGCCGACGGCCTCGACTGGTTCGAGGGGATGGCCCCCTCCAACGTGCTGGCATACACCACGGCACGCTCCGACCCGGACGGGCTCGCGGAGTCGTTCATCTCGCGGTCCGCGGTGATCAGGAAGAATCCGGTGCGGCTGATCGACGATCTGCGCCGGGAGCTGACCGACTCCGACCGGATGGTGGTCAACGACGCCGGCGTGCGCACCATGCTGTTGCGCAACTACCGCGAAGGGCTGCGCACTTCGGCGTACGGCTGGATCGACGACGCGCTCGCGTTCAGTCACCCGTGGGGGTTCGACCCGGCCGCCATCACCGGTCCGGTGCTGCTGTGGCACGGCGAGAAGGACGTGTTCTCACCGGTCGGGCACACCCGCTGGCTGGCGAGCCGCATCCCGGGCGCCACCGTCGTGGTGGAACCGGCGGCCGCGCACTTCGACGCGCTGCACGCACTCCCCCGCATCCTCACCTGGCTGCTGGACACGTCCAGAGGCTGAGCGGCGGAAGCGACGGGAGCGCCCGGCCACCGGCCGGGCGCTCCCGTCGTGCATCACACCGCCTGCGGTTCCAGTTCGCGCTGGAACCGGCGGTCGTCGCGGGCGATCCGGGTGAGCGGATGCTCGTCACCGAGCTGCCGGGCCAGCTCCTCGACCGTCTCCGCCCTGACATGGAGCGCCTCGTCCTTGCGCCCCATCGCCCCGAGAGTGACCGCCATGTTCGACTTCATGGCCAGCGTCTCCGGGTGGTGTGCGCCCAGCACGTCCCGGAACTGCACCGCCAGTGCCCGCTCGGTCTTGAGCACCACGTCGACATCGCCGCGTTCCGCCGTGGCGTTGGCCAGGTTCATCACGCTGAACAGCGTGTTGGGGTGCTCCCGCCCGTACACCTCGCGCATCGAGGCGACCACCCGGGTCAGCACCTGCTCCGCCTCCTCGGCCGCACCGTTCCCCCAGAGGTAGACCCCCAGGTTGTTCAGGGCGGCCAGGGTGTACGGGTGCTTCTCGCCCGGCACCTTCATGTACTGGTCGACGACCTCCTGGGCGGTGGTCCGTGCGTCGGCCGTCTCGCCGGCGGCGAACAGGTCGGCCGCCAGATTGAGGTCGCAGGCCAACGACTCCGGGTTGGCGGAGGTGTACTTGGCCTTGTACCGGGCCCTGGTCGCCACCGTGAGCCGGCGGGCGTCCTCCAGCCGGCCCGCCCGGCGCAGCGAGACCGCCAGGCTCTTGGCCGCGCTGAGCGTGCCGGGGAAGGACCGGCCGAGTGTGGCCTTGTAGCTGTCGTACGTACGGCTGAGGATGCCGACCGAGTCCTCGTACCGTCCGACGTCCCGCAGGTCGCGGGCCAGGTTCATGGCCGAGGAGAGGCTGTACGGGTGTTCCTCTCCGAGCACCTCGCGGCGCCGGTCGAAGACGTCCTGGTCGATCTCGCGGGCCTTGGCGTACTGGCCGATGGACCGCAGGGTGAACGCCAGGTTGTTGGCGGCGGCCAGGGCCCTGGGGTGCGAGTCGTGGAAGATCTGGTTGAACCCGTCGGTGGCCTCGGTCGCCAGCTCGATCGCCCTGGTGTACTCGCCGAGCGTGCCGAGGTCCGTGGCCAGGCTGCTGGTGCTCATGTACGTGTGCGGATGCTCCGGGCCCAGCACCTCCCGCTGGGTCGCCAGGGTGATCTCGTCGAGCTCCATGGCCTCCACGTACCGGCCGCGCGAACGGTAGATGTTGGAGAGGTGGAAGCAGAGGTAGAGGTACTGGATGTCCCGCTCGCCCAGCGTCTCGCGCCAGATCTCGCGCAGCTCCTCGCAGAGCGTGGTGGCCGTCCTGAAGTCACCGCGCTTCCACAGGTAGCGCACCCGGTCGATCAGGAGCCTGCGGGCCTCGGGCTCCTTGCAGTTGCGGGCGTCGGACGGGCCCAGGTGCGGCCATATCGAGGCGAACTGCGGCCAGTTGGCCGGGTTGTCGATCGGCTCGTCGTCATCGGGCCTGGCACCCGCCAGGATGCGGTGCACGGCGTGCCGGGCGTCCCGCTGCTCCTCCTCGGTGAGCTGGGCCCGGATGACGGCCTGGACGAGCCGGTGTACCTGGATGGAGTTGGAGACCTGGTCGACCTTGGCGAGGGCGAACCGGCCGATCTCCCGGATGACCCGGCCCAGCACCAGCTTCTCCTGGAGCGAGGCGTCGTACGGCTTCAGCGCCTCGATCATCTCCTTGCTGTACAGCAGGTTCCCCGAGATCGGCTCCGGGGCGAAGAAGGCGCAGAGCTGGAGCAGCCGCACCGCGGCGGGCGAGCGCTCCTTGAGACGCTGGATGGAGATGTTCCAGGTCGCGGCGACGGGCTCGGGGTAGCCGGCCGGCTGGTTGAGCGCCAGGACCTCCGGGGCCTGCTGGGCCAGCTGTTCCAGGTAGGTGTCGATCGGGGTGGCGGTCTCCGCGATCCAGGCCGCCGCCTGTTCGACGGCGAGCGGCAGGTCGCCCACCGCGGTGGCCACCTGGGCGGCGTCCTCGTCGCTCAGACCCGGGGCCCGGCGCTGGAGGTGCTCGATGGACTCCTCGCGCAGGAAGACGTCGACGGGCAGTGCGTCGCCGTGCTGGGACCAGGCCTGGTTGCGGGAGGTGACCAGGATGTGGCCGGAGCCGCCCTGCGGGAAGTAGCGCCGGAGCCGTTCCGGATCGTCGGCGTTGTCGAAGACGAGCAGCCAGCGGTCCGAGGGCACGCCGCGGCGCAGCATGTCGACGGCCTCCTGGGAGGCGGCGGCCATGTCGTCGCCGCCCTGGGCGCCGAGCCGGACGGCGAGTTCGGCCAGCCCAGCGACGACGTCGTCGGTCTGCTCGGACGATATCCACCAGACCAGGTCGTAGTCGGCCATGAACCGGTGTACGTACTCCAGGGCGACCTGCGTCTTGCCGACGCCGCCGAGTCCGTACAGGGTCTGCGGCTGCGGCAGTACGACGGCCATGCCGCCGCCGAGCTGGTCACGCATCCGCTCCAGGACCAGGGAGCGGCCGGTGAAGCCGGGGTTGCGCGGCGGTGCGTTCCAGATCCGGGGGACGGTGCCGGGAAAGCGCGGGCCGGGCGAGACCGCGTCGGTGAGCTGTACGGGCCGGTCCAGGGCGCGTAACAGGGCGGCGGTGGCGTGCACCTCGTCGAGCCGGAACAGATCGACGGGGTTGCGGTCGATGTAGGGCGCGGACAGGCGTACGTCACCGACCCTGAGCGGCAGCAGATGGCGCCGCCCGCCGCCCGGGTCCTCGGAGACGGCCCGGTCCCAGAGGTTCACCGCGCGCTGCGACTTGAGGTACGCGCTGGAGAGGAGGACCACGGTCCGCACGGCGTTCTCCGCGGCGCCGGCCGTCACCTCCTCGGGCCCCCGCTCGGCGGACACGTCACGGGGCACGACGCGGAAGCCTGCCCGGGTGAGCACGGACTCGATCCAGTCGGCCCACATCCGGTTCTCCGCCACATAGCTGAGGAAGAGATCGGCGGGCAGCGCGGGCCTGCGCCGGGTGAACGCGTCCCGGATGCGCAGCCGCACCTCTTCCCCGACCGGGGGCATCGAGGTGATCTCCTGGCCGGTGATGACGGAGGTGAGCCGTTCGAAGGCGGAGAGGAGGGAGTTGGTGAGCCCCGCCTCGTCGCCGAAGGTGGCCAGCGTCTCCTCGTACGCGTAGTAGGGGCGGTACGGGATCTCCACCGCACCCCAGTAGGCGGTGAGTTCGTCGCCCGACAGGTCGCGGGGCAGCCGGTCGAACTTCAGCCGGGCCAGGGCCCGTCCGGCGTCCGCCTTCTCCTTCTCGCCTTCGTCGATCCGCATCGGGACGGGGAAGATGGAGATGGGGCGGCCGGTGTACCGCTCGGAGATCTGCCGGGCGACCGAGGCGGCGCCGTCGATGGACTGGTCGCTGAGGGTGAAGCAGTCGACGAGCACGTCGGGCAGGTGGACGGTGCAGATGTCGGCGATGTCGCTGAGGCCGGTGCGGCTGTCGATGAGGACGTAGTCGTAGTTCGCCTTCATGTCGTCGCGCAGGGCGTCGAAGAAGTGGCCGCCGCCGAGCCGGTCGTAGAAGTTGTCCCAGTCGAAGGTGGAGACGGTCGCGGAGTACTCGCGGTTCTGCCGTCCGGCGGAGACGAAGTCGAGCGTCCCGCCGTGCGGGAACTCCCAGCCGAGCGCCTCGGGGGTGAGCGAGACGGCGTGCGGCTGGATCCGGGCGTAGTCCCGGTGCCAGTCGTCGGCCCGGTGCACCGGGCTGGTCGCGGCCCAGGCGTATTCGGTGATCAGGTCGATGACACCGGTGGTGGCGCCGAGGGTCGAGGGGTCGAGGAACGGGTGGAAGAACCGGTGGAGTCCGGGGGCCTCCAGGTCCCAGTCGACAGCCAGTACCCGTTTGCCGTTGGCGGCGAGAATCCAGGCGGTGTTGGCCAGGGCCATGGTGCGCCCGGTACCGCCCTTGTACGAGTAGAAGGTGACGATGCGCCCGTCACGACTGGCCGTCATCCGTGTCCTCCGCATCCGTCGCAGCGTCATGTGTCTCGGGGATGTACTGGGTCTGCGCCATCGGTCCCATCAGGCGAGTCCGTTCGGTGGGTCCTCCGCCGCCGGTGGCGGGCAGGTAGACGGCCGCGTGTCTCAGGTACTGCTGGGCGGCCACCTCGACCACCTGCGGCAGGATCTGGCCGAAGGCCTCCATGCTCGGTACGCCCTTGGCGGCGGCACGGCAGTAGGCCCGCCCCTGGCGCATCTTGGTCGGCATCGTCCGCTCCAGCTTGGCGGTCAGTTCGGCCTCGGCGGCCCTGCTCTCGTGGTCGTCGCGGTTCCACGGCACGACCATCGTCACCCAGGGGCGGTTCTCCGCGTCGAAGGCGGCGAGCCGCCGGCACCGGTCCTCGTCCTGGAGCGCCCAGCGGTCGACGAGGAGGATCTCCGGTGTGGTCGGGGGCTGTTTGCCGACCGGGAGTCCGGCCTCCTCGTCGAAGGAGGTGATGGTGGCCTGGTAGTTGAGGGAGCGCACCAGGTCCTCGGCGACGTAGGCCAGGGGCCGTGCGGCGTCCGGGTGGTAGGGGTTCCAGTCCTGCGGGTTGTCGCCGTAGTAGTCGGCGTTGCGCCCCTCGGGCAGGTCATGGCGGGTGGCGGCGGCGATGGTCACCTGCATGGGGCGGGGGCCGCCGGCGGCCATGCTGCTCGGTGAGCCGAAGGCGCTGGGCGCGAGCCGGTAGTCGACGGGGCGGCCGGTTCCGATCCGTACGGTGTCCGCGACGCTGACGATGCGTTTGGCGAGCTCGTACACCGCACGCTCGTACTCCTCGTTGAAGAGTTTGAGCTTGATCAGTCCGTACAGTCCGTCGCTGACGTAACGGTCCCCGAAATCACGGTGGTTGAACTGTAATCGCTCGGCCGGTCCGGGCAGCTGGCTGGGCGGCACCGGCACCCAGAGCGCCGGGACGATCGCCTCGGCGGGCTGGTTGGAGCGGGCCCGGTAGTGGATGGCGCGCTGGGCGAACGCGTACCACTCCTTGCCGCACATCTCGCTGGCGAAGTAGCGCGGCGAGAACAGCGGCACGAACACCCGGCAGGTGGCGAGCACCTCGCCGAGCCGTTCCGACCAGCCCTCACCGGAACGTATCTCGCGGTCGATGAAGCCCGCGGGTGCGCCCGCGGGCAGATCGGTCATGGCCATCACATGGCCACAGAGATCCTGGAAGAGCCGCTCGACCCACATGTCGGGGTCCGTGCCACCGCCGTACCCCGGTGTGTGGGCGTAACTCAAGAAGAAGTACGGCCGATGGTCCGCCGCTCGCTGCTGCGTCGTCGCGTGCACACGACCCCCGTCCTGTGTGAGCACCCGCACCCGAGGAGTGAAGAGAATGCGAGCGAATTCATCATTCCGGAGCGGACCTTGCTCCACCCCCATGACGTTCGGTCAATCAACGCCACTTTTCAGTCATCTGTTCCTGGGCCCTGTCGATCACACTCCTGCATGAATGCGGTCTGGGACTGTTCCTCCCGGTTGTCCCGAGTCTGCGCCCGCCCTCCCCATCGAACCGGAATACGAGATTCAGAATTCTTTTCGCATCAGAGCCACCAGCCGTTTCCCGCCGACGGTGAGTTCGGCGGCCCCTTCCAGCGTGTCGAGCGCCTGCGGAACGCCGTCCCGGTACCGGGGATCGAATGCCGCGAGGGCCAGCCGTTCATAGGCAGCGGCCAGCAGCCGGGAAAACGGAACCAATTCTTCCTTCCAGGGCATTCGATGTTCCCAGGAGCCGTCCGCCGCGTAAAGATCCGCGACGTCCACAAGTGCCCGGAATCTCGCCCGCCGCACGCCGCGCAGCAGCGTGAGCGCCAGCGTGCCGGCGTCCTCGTCCGCCCCGATGCCGAGCGCGCCGTACCCGTGCCGCCCCACCGAGGGCTCGCCCGGCGCCACGCCGATGAGCGGGGTGAAGGTGAACGGGACGTCGGCGGACCCCGCGCCGTGGGCGGGAGCCCGCTCCTCGATCAGCGCCCACGCCTCGGCGAGCGCGTCGCCCAGGCGACCTGCCGCCGCCGCGTCGAGCGTGGCCGCGACGGGTGCGCCGAAGCAGTCCCGGTACGGGTCCAGGTCGTCGATCACGAAGCCGTGGCCCGGGAACGGGGCGCCCGGCAGGGCGAACCCGCGCACCGGGAGCCAGCCGGGCTCGGCCGCGTCGGACCGCCGGATCCGCCGCTCCGCCGAACCGGCGGCGGAAACCGCCAGGAAGCCGTCCCCCGCCGCGCGCACCAGCACGGTGCCGCGCTCCCCCGGCCCGGCGACCGCCAGCCGCCCCAGGGTGGGCAGGACGAGCCCGCCGTCGCGGTAGGGCGCCGGCACCCGCAGGTCGAGGCCGGCGCGCACGACGGCCGAGGCGAGAAGGGTCTGCAGCCCGTCCGCGGCACCGGAGGCCGCCCCCGCCCGGTCCTCGTGCAGGGCGTCCAGCGCGTCGAGCAGCCAGGTACGCGTGTACGGATGGGCGAGTACGCCGTCCAGACCCCGGGCCCCTTCCTCCGAGCCCTCCAGCACCGCCGCCAACTCCCACGCCTGCGCCCACCGCTCACCGCCCCTGCCGTCCAGGTCGGCGTGCAGCCGCGCCAGCAGGGTACGGGTGAGGTCCTCCTGGGCCGCGCGCAGTTCGGCCGGATCGGCCACCTCGGGCGCCACGGCGTCGGCGGGCGTACGGGTCTCGATGCCGCGCACCAGGGCGGCGAGGTCGTGGCAGTACACGGACGGGTTGTCGAACCCCTCACCGGCGCCCGTGGAGCGGTACCGGTGGGTGTACAGGCCTCCACCGCACGAACGCACGACGGGGCAGCGGCGGCACGTCTCGCTGACCCCCTCCAGCCCGAGCTGCCTGGCCCGCACCCCCGGGTGCGCCGCGACCTCGTCGAAGGCGTGCGCGAAGACGTCGAAGCCGGTGTCCGCAGCCCCCTCGTAGGCGCTCTTCAGTGAATCGACCTGCTCCAGACTGCCGTCGGTCTCGACGACCACGAGGTCGGTCGGCGCGAGGCCCAGTGACTCGGTGAGGCTGGGGCCGCCGTTGAGCGTGGAGGCGACCGAGGAGAAGATCCGCACCGGCACCGGACGCCCCTGCTCCTGCCAGCGGTCGAAGACCGCGAGGAGCCAGTCGGCGTAGGCGGTGGGCGATCCGTCCGGCCGCGGCGGCGGGTCGTCCCAGGTCGCGTGGGGAAGCAGGAAGTCGATGAGCGGAGGGTCGAGCTCCGTGAGTGCGTCGAGGACCGCGACCGGGTCGTTCTCGATGTCGATGGTGCACAGGAGGCCGAGGTTGAGATGACGGTAGCGCTCCTGCCGGAGCAGCTCGACGGCCTTGAGCACCAGGGGGTGGCTGCTGCGCCCGTCGGCGAAGCGGCGGTGCCGGTCGTTGGCCGCGCGGTCGCCGTCGAGGGAGATGCCCACCTTGACGCCGTACTCGCTGAAGAGGTCGAGATAGCGCGGGCTGAGCTGCAGGCCGTTGGTGTGGATCCGGAGATCGAGGGCGGCGATGCCGTCGAAGGCGGAGGTCAGCTCTTCGCAGATGCGCCGCAGCCGGGCGGGGCCCGCCAGCAGAGGCTCCCCTCCGTGCAGGATCACTGACACGGAGGGCAGTGCGTGTGTCTTGGCATGCTCAGCCAGCCGCTGAGCAGTCCGGAAAATGACTTCGTCAGAGATTGTTTTCGGACGGGTTCGCCAGCTCTGATCGGCATGTTCGTAGACATAGCAATGGTCACAGGCAAGATCACACCTGCTGTGAACCTTGAGGACTACTTCACGGAAAGGGACCAGGGGTCCAGTCATTCCGCCATTCTAGCCAGCCCGGAAGGGTGATCCGGCAGACCGGCCGTCCCGGCGGAGTGATCCGTACGAGGGGATCAGAGGGAGGAGTTGAAGGTGGATGCCTGGCTGGGGCGACCGGCGGAGGCGACATGCACCCGACCGAGCTTCCTGGCTGCTTCGCCACCACGCGCGTCGATCGCGGCGAGCGGCACACGGCTCTTCTTCGCAACAGCGAAGGAGAGAGAGGATTCAGTGGTCTTCACGGCCGTCCTTGAGGGGATTCGTTCCGATGGAATGGTTCCGGACAGGAAACCAGCGTTGGCACCTGCACCATTGCAGTGTCCGGCGGCACGACTTTACTCTCATGGCCTGGGTTGGCAACTGAGGACGCCCACTTGGAACGAGAGCGTCACACGGGACCGGCCCCGATCGAGCGGAACGATAGATTCCGCCATCAGGGTGATGACATAACCGCAGACGGGAGTGAACATGACGGCGATTCCCGGACCACTGCAGAGCATGGTCTTCAGGAACGCTGATCTGCCGGAGCTCTTTCACCACACGGACGCCATTGCGATCGCCCGCCAGCGGGAGTCGGTGAATACCACCCGCTGGCAGCTCATCCTGCTGGTCGGGGGCACGATCCCGGCCGCGCTGCCCTGGCGCGCGGAGGTTGCGGGCACGCTCCAACTCACCGACTTCGCTGCAGTGTTGGCCTACCTCGGCGTCCTGGTCACCACCTACCTCACCTCCCGGCGGAAAGCAAAGTCGCATTGGCAACTCAATCGCTCCGCGGCAGAGTTCATCAAATCGATGTGCTGGCGTTACTCGGTGCATGGTTCACCTTTCGACACCGGCACACAGCACCCCGAAGCGGTGTTCGCCAACCGGCTCGAAGAAGGGCTGCAGGAGCTCCGCAAGGTGGGCTGGTCCGATCCCCGGGACCGGACGGCCGATTCCGGCGGTCTCATCACCGATTCCATGCGCTCATTACGGGAGAAGGCATTCACCGTGCGCAAGGAAACCTATGTACGCGACCGGCTGATCGAACAGCGCAGCTGGTATCGCAGGCGTCAGGAGGTGTCCCGGCGGGCCACCCTGGTCTGGTCGACCACCATCGCCGTGCTGACGGCCCTCGCCCTGGTCCTCGCCCTGCTCAGGGCCTTCTCGGTCGGCCAGTCCTTCGCACTGACCGGGGTCCTCTCCGCCGCGGCCGCCGCCTGTCTCGCCTGGGCCGAGATGCGCCGCCACCATCCGCTGATCTCGGCCCACTCCCTGGTGGAGAAGGATCTGGAGTCGATGCAGATAGCGATGGAGACGACACTGAACGAGCGCCAGTGGCCGCGGGCGGTGTTCGAGACCGAGCGCATCGTCTCCCCCCAGCACACGGACTGGCTCGCCCGGCACCAGATGTGAGGGCCCCGGCGCCCGCCCGTGACGACAGACGGCACAGCGCCTCCTGCCACCGCACGCGCGGCCGGTCAGCTCCGCTCGACCCCGTCGCGCCAGATCACCGTCACCGGGCGGCCGAGCCCCCGGGCGTACGTCACGATGTCCCCCGTTCCGCCGAGGCCGCGGGCGGGGCGGCCGTCCCACACGGCGATCAGCCGGTCGCAGTGGTCGGCGATGTACGCGCCGGCCGCGTAGTACGCCTCGTCGGTGGAGTGCGGGTAGTCCAGCCTGACCTCCCGCACCGCACGGGCCTTGAGCGCCCGGTAGCGGGCCAGTTCGTCCCCGTCGGCGAAGCAGTTCTCGTAGTCGCCGCTGGGGATGACGACGGTCAGCTGGGCGCCGTGGGCGAGCGCGAGGTCGGCGAAGAGCTGATCCGCCCCGACGGCCAGACTGGACAGCGCCTCCACCGAACCGTCGAACCCGTGGAACGCCGCACGTATCGAAGCCAGCACGTGTTCGTGGGCTTCCTCCGGAATGCTGCGGTGACCGGTCACTCCGATACGTTTCACGGACCTGGAACCCCCTGGGGTGTCTGCCGGGGGTGGTCCCGGAGGGCATCCCTCCGGGAGGCGCAGCATCCGCCCCCGTTGCTCCTGCGTGACCGTCCTGTGTCACATCCTCTCAAAAGCCGCGGGGTCAGCGGGAGCCCCCGCCCACAATTCGGGCGGGGGCTCGGCGTGTTCGACTTGCGCTTTCGAGGGAAGGGCCGGTTCCGGGGGACAGAACCGGCCAACCTGCGTGTCAGTAGACGCTGACGCCGTACGCGCTGAGGGCCTCGGTGACCGGCTGGAAGAACGTCGTACCACCGGAGCTGCAGTTTCCGCTGCCGCCCGAGGTGAGTCCGATGGCCTTGGAGCCGGAGTAGAGCGGGCCGCCGGAGTCGCCGGGCTCCGCACACACGTTCGTCTTGATCATGCCGTAGACGATGTCGCCGTTGCCGTAGTTGACCGTGGCGTTGAGTGCGGAGACGCTGCCGCTGTGGATGCCGGTCGTGGAGCCGCGGCGGGTGACGGACATCCCGACCGTGGCGTTGGCCGCACTGGTGATGTCGACGCTGCCGACGGTGCCGGCGTGGGCGACGGAGGCGTTGTCGTACCGGACCAGACCGTAGTCGTTGGTCGGGAAGCTGGAGCCGACCGTCGGGCCGATGTAGGTGGTGTTGGCGGAGTTGGTGTACCAGGGAGGGTTGCCGTCGGTGCAGTGGCCGGCGGTCAGGAAGTAGTACGTGCTGCCGCTGCGGACGTTGAATCCGAGGGAACAGCGCCAGCCCGGGGCGTAGATGGCGTCGCCGCCGGAGAGCAGCTTGCTGAACTTCCCGGAGGTGCGCTCGATGCGCAGGGCGCCCGCGTTGGCGCCCGCCGAGTCCTTGATCTGCTGGATCTCCGCGGCGGAGACCGTGCTGTCGGCCGTGACCACGACCTTCTTCGTCACGGGGTCGACGTTCCAGGCCGTACCGGCCACGTCGGCTCCGAGGACGGCATCGCTCGCGGCGGAGAGCTGGTTCGCGCTGTACGTTCCGGTGGAGCTGGCCTGTGCGCTGGGGACGGCGAGTGCGGCGATCGCCACGAGACCTGCGGCGATGCCGACGGCCCTGGTGCGTCTCGCGGAACCGCTGAGGGGGGTGGTGCGCTTGATCCTCACTTGTTTCCTCCCGAGGGGAGTCGGGGGTCCGCCCGTGGGGTGGTCGGACCCGTGAGGCGCAGTCATGGGCCCGGCCGTCCGTCCGAATTCCGGATGTGCCGTGCCCCTGACAAGCGCTGCTCGGGAGTATTCAAGGCGTCAACTTCCGGCGCAAGGGCGCCTTTTGGCCTGAGCTTGCCGGGCTGTTGCGCTCCCCCGGCAGCGCGTCCGGCTCCGGCGGACGAGGGTCTGCCGGGGCCGGACGCGGGCGGGTGGAGGCGGCGGAAGGGGTGGTTCAGCCGTCGGTCCGGGTCCGCTCCCCCGCCTCGACGGCGACGGGGAGGGTGTTGCCCGGCGGCGGGAAGGGGCAGATGAAGTGGTCCGCGAAGGCGCAGGGCGGCAGCAGCGCCCGGTTGAGGTCGACCGTCACCGACCCGTCCTCGGCCGGTGCGGCGGGCCGCAGGAACCGGAAGCGGTAACTGGTGTCCCCGCTGGTGGCGTCCGCGAAGACCGCCCAGAGCGAGCCGTCGCTCTCCACGGCGACCTGGAGCGTGTGCCGGGCGCCGTCCAGCTCGAAGGCGATCTCCCCGCCGAGCCCCAGCCCGCGCTCGACGCCGTCGGCGTTCTCGACCCGGACGGTGCGGGAGGTGTCGTACGGACGGAAGCGGCCCGCGACGGCCCAGCGCGGGTCGTACGGTGTGGCCTCGATGGCACGGAAGGCGCGTCGTGCCGCGGAGTCCGGGTCGAAGTCCCGTACCGCCCACATGCCTTCGCGGCTCAGCACGACGAGCCGACGCTCGCCGTGCGCCACCCGGGAGCCGTCGATCGGGCCGCGGTCGGCGCCGAGCCGGACCTGGCCGGTGAACGGCTTCCCGCCGACGCTCAGTCCGTCCCCGGGGCCGGCGGTGAGCACCACCTCCTCGCCGTCCTCCTGCCAGTGGCCCGGGACGGCCGGAATTCGACCTTCCGGGTAGTCGGAGAGCCAGTGGGTGCCGGTGAGGGAGAGCGGCCCGTACGGAGCGGCGACCGTGGCGGTCCGCTCCTGGTGCCAGTGGTTCCAGTCCCGCGCTGCCTGCTGCTGTGCGTCCGTGCTCATGCGGTCAACCTTTCCATACCGGCTCGGCGAGACCGAGGTGCGACCGCAGCGTGGAGCCGGTGTACGCGGTGCGGAACACCCCCCGTTCCTGGAGGAGCGGGACGACCCGGTCGACGAAGTCGTCGAGGCCGCCGGGGATGAGATGGGGTACGAGGAGGAAGCCGTCGGCGGCTCCTGTGGCGACGCGTTCGGTCATCTGCGCCGCGACGGTCCGCGGGCTGCCCACAAACGGCTGACGGTCCGTCGCCTCGATGACCGTCTGCCGGATGGACAGGCCCTTCGCCCGGGACAGCTCGCGCCAGCGCGCCGCGACCGCGCGGGCGTCACCGTGCCGGGCCGGCGCCGGGCGGGGGGCCGGGTCGCACTCGGGGAGCGGCCCGTCGGGATCGTACGAGGACAGGTCGCGGCCCCAGACCTGCTCCAGTGCCAGGATCGCGCGCTGCGGCGAGACCTGCTGGAGCCGGATTCCGGCCGCCCGCTCCCGCGCCTCGGTGTCACTGTCGCCCAGCACCACGCCGGCGCCGCACATGACCTTCAGCCCGCCGGGCTCCCGGCCGTACTTCGCGAGCCGCCCCTTGATGTCGGCGCGAAGGGCCCGGCCCGCCTCCGGGGTGCCGTGCCGGGTGAGGACGATGTCGGCGGTGGACGCGGCGAGCTCGCGGTCCTCCGCGGAGTCCCCCGCCCGGATGACGACGGGGTGCCCCTGCGGGGAGCGCGGGACGGTGAACTCGCCCTCGACGGAGAAGTGCCGGCCGTGGTGCGCGAAGGGGCGCGGGGCGCCGTCGGGGGTCCAGGAGTCCCACAGCTCGCGGGCGGTGGCGACGAACTCGGCGGCGCGGGCGTACTCGCCGGCCCGGTCGAGGGGGTCGCCGCGCCGGAAGTTCTCACCCGTGAAGGTGTCGGCGGAGAGGGAGACGTTCCACGCGGCCCGGCCGGCGCTGAGGTGGTCGAGGGTGGCGAGGCGGCGGGCCGGCTCGTAGGGCTCGGTGAAGGTGGCACTGACGGTGGCGGCGAGACCGAGCCGGTCGGTGACGGCCGACAGCGCGGCGAGCGCGGTGAGGGGCTCGGGACCACCGGCCACGTCCAGGTCGTTGATCAGGCCACGGTGCTCGCGCAGCCGGAGCCCCTCGGCGATGAGGAGGAAGTCGAACAGCCCGCGTTCGGCCGTCCGCGCAAGGTGTTCGAAGGAGGCGAACTCGATCTGACTGCCGGAGCGTGGATCGTTCCAGACGGTCGTGCCGTTCGCCCCCGGGAAGTGCGCGGCGAGATGCATCTGTTGCGGGGCGGCCGTCATACCCGTTCTCCTCGGCGGGCGTACCGGTTGGCCGGCCGGGCCAGGCCCAGGTGCTCGCGGAGCGTGCCGCCGGGGTAGAAGGTGCGGAACAGGCTGCGGTGCTGGAGCAGGGCCACGGTGCCGTTGACGATCCGTTCGAGGTCGCGCCCGGGGGTGATCGGGGTGAGGTGGAAGCCGTCGACGGCTCCGGACCGGTGCCACTGGGTGATCAGGTCGGCGAGGTCGACCGGGCCGCCCCGGTAGTACGTGCCGTGCCCGGCGAGCGGCAGCCCGCTCTCCAGCCCCGGTTCCGGGGTCGATTCGGCGTCGCCGAGGTCGACGGTGAGCGCGGCGAGCACCCGCAGCGTCCCGGGGTCGCGTCCGTGGGCCGCTGCGCGGCGGAGCACGTCGTCGCGGATCCCGGCGGTCCGTTCGGGAGTGCCGGCGCGGACGAGCACCACGTCGGCGTGGCGGGCGGCGGTCTCCCTGGCCTGCTCCGCGGTGCCGTCGACGACCGTGACGGGGTGGCCCTGCGGCGGCCGGGGTACGACGGCGGGGCCGCGGACGCCGAAGGCGGCGCCCTCGAAGTCGGTGCGGTGCAGCTTGTCGCGGTCGAGGAAGCGTCCGGTGGCGGCGTCCCGGATCTCGGCGTCGTCCTCCCAGCTGTCCCAGAGACGCGCACCCGCCTCGGCGGCCTCGCCCGCTTCCTCCCACAGTGCGGCGGCGGGCGCGGCGGGGCCCCGGCCGAACAACCGGGCCTCGGCGGCGGTCGTCGAGACGTCCACGCACCAGCCGGCCCGGCCGCGGCTGACCCAGTCCAGGGTGGCCACGGCGGACGACACGTGGAAGGGCTCGGTGTGGGTGGTGGTGACCGTGGGGACCAGTCCGATCCTGCGGGTGGCCGGTGCGACCCGGGAGAGCGCGGCGAGCGCGTCGGGCCCCGGCCGGGCGAACGAGTCGCCGAGGGTGACGAAGTCGAGGGCCCCGCGCTCGGCGAGCTGGGCGAGGCCGGTGTGGTGAACAGGGTCGTAGCGGGGCGGGCCGCCGATCTCGGCAGCCAGGTGGAGCGGGCGGAGGGGGTAAGACATGGGGGGCTCTTTCGGAGGGGTTCGGAAGTGGCTTCATGGCCCCGGGGTGCCGGGTCACAGCACCTTGGAGAGGAAGGCGCGGGTGCGTTCGTGGCGCGGCCGGTCGAGCACCTCGGCGGGCGGGCCCTGTTCGACGATCCGTCCCTCGTCCATGAAGACGACGGTGTCGGCGACCTCGCGGGCGAAGCCGATCTCGTGCGTGACGACGATCATCGTGGTGCCCTGCTCCGCAAGGTCCTTGATGACGTCGAGGACCTCGCCGACCAGTTCGGGGTCGAGTGCGGAGGTGGGCTCGTCGAAGAGCAGCAGTTTCGGTTCGAGGGCGAGGGCCCGGGCTATGGCGACGCGCTGCTGCTGACCGCCGGAGAGCTGTCGCGGGTACGCCGTCGCCCTGTCGTCGAGTCCGACGCGGGCCAGGAGCCGGTGCGCGGTGGCTGCGGCCTGCTGCTTCGTGCGGCCGAGCGCGGCCACCGGGGCCTCGGTGACGTTCTCCAGGACGGTGAGGTGGGGAAAGAGGTGGAAGTTCTGGAAGACGAAGCCGATCCGGGTGCGGCGGCGCAGGACCTCGCGTTCGGGAAGTTCGTACAGCTTGTCGTTCTTCCTGCGGTAGCCGACGAAGTCCCCGTCCACGGTGATCGATCCCCGGTCCGCCTTCTCCAGGTGGTTGACGGTGCGCAGCAGGGTGGACTTCCCGGAACCGGAGGGGCCGAGGATCACGGTCACCTCGCCGGGGCGTACGGACAGGTCGATGCCGCGCAGGACCTCGAGGGAGCCGAAGCTCTTGTGCACGCCCCGGATCTCGACCATGGGCGCGGCCTGTTCGTGGGCGGTTGCGCTCTTCTCGGGGCGGCTGGTCGTCTTCATGGTGGTGTCCTCGGGTGCTTCGGATCGGGAGTGCGCGCGCCGGTCAGCCATCGGTGCCGTCGGAGTCGCGAAGGAAGGTGAGAACCGCGCGTGCGGTGGCATCGTTCTGCCCGAAGGCCGGACCGCCGGTGCGTGGCCGGGTGAAGGCGCCGCTGGTGCGCGCTGCGGTGTGCGGGCCGAGGGCGAAGCGGCGGGGGTGCGGGAGGCCGTCGCGGTCCAGGATCCGGCCGTCGCCGGGGTCGACGGCGAGCAGTCCGGTGGCGGTGGCGGCGGCCCCGTCCTCGTGCAGCGCCCGGAGCAGGGTGCTGCGGGTGCGTCGCGGCGAGGGGTCGGGCAGCCGGGCCTCGACGAGGGCGCGGGCCTCGATCCGCTCCCCCGGCACGGTGGCGCCGGCCGCCCGGAACAGGCCCAGCTCCTCGTCGGTCTCGACCGTCGTCCCGGCACCGAGGAAGCGGACGACACCGGCCCGGGAGAGAGCGAGCAGCTGCCGCAGCCGGGGTCCCGGCGGCCCGGAGGCGAGGTAGCTGAAGAAGCCGTGCCACCATTCCCCGATGTCGGGGAAGCGGATCAACTGGCCGTATACGGAGAGCAGTCCGAGGAAGACGGCGAGGTCCTCGCTGTGCCCCGGGTCGTGCCTGCGGTCCAGGTCGGCGGTGATGTAGGCGCGCGTCGCCTCCTGGAACGAGGCGGCCGAGGGGTGGCGCACCCCGTCCAGCGGGTGGTCGAGCGCCGCCAGGTCGAGCCGGTGGGCGGGGTCGGGGACGGCCGCGGCGATCACCGCCCGCAGTTCGGCGCTGCCGGGGTCGGCGGCCGCGTACTTCTCCTCGAAGGCGGTCCAGTCGGCCGTGGTGCGTTCCGGGTGGGCGGCGAAGAGCCGGTGGTAGTGGGCGTAGCCGAGCTCTTTGTCGACATGGGGCCATATGTCGCGGCGGAAGTCGGGCGGCTCCGCCCTGCTCAGGAGCTCATCGGTCCGGTCGGGACCGAAGAAGCGCGGCAGCGGCGGCCGTTCGCCCGGCCGGACGTATCCGATCTTGGAGTGGTACGGGACACCGCGCCGCGATCCGACGTACAGGACGGGTTCCTTGCCGGAGGGCAGGTACGCGCCGTCCTCGTACCGTCCGCCGCGGCCCTCGGTGAGCAGCACCATCAGGTCGATGAAGGCGAGTCCGAAGCCCCGGACGATGACGGGTTCGCCCGCCGGCAGGGAGCTCAGATCGCTGTCGGCGGTGAAGTCGGGCGGCAGGTGGACGAGCCCGTGCCGGTCCGCGAAGCGGGACAGCCGCCGCTGCTCGTCGTCCGGTTCGGCGTCCAGGTGGCCGAGGGTGAGGACCACGAGGTCGGCGGTGAGCGGTTCGGCGCGGCCCTCCAGGTGGACGGACTGGCGGCCGCCGCGGGGGCCCGTGACGCGCAGGGCCCGGCCGCGGTGCTCATGGACGGTGACGGTGGGCGGGAGCGCGGCCACCGACTGCTCGTACACCCAGCGCAGATAGGCGCCCTGCAGCCGCCGGCTCGGGAAGTCGTCCCCCTTCAACGCCTCGATCTCGGCGCGGAGTCCGGGTGCGGCGGCGACATCCGGTCCGGGTTCGGTCCGTCCCTCGCGCACGTCGGCCGCCCAGGCGTCGAGCGCCGGCCCCGGCCGTACGGGGCCCTCCAGGCGGACGGTGTCGTCGGTGAACATGGTGACGTCCTCGGCCATGGAGTTCATCCACAGCAGCGGCGACTGCTCATGGCGCCATATCCGGCCGCCGCCGGGCGGAAAGGGGTCGACGAGGTGGATGTCCAGCGGCCGGACGCCGTACAGCGAGGGGGCGTTGGCGGCGATGCGCTCGACGAGGCCGGTGCCGCGCGGTCCTGCCCCGATGACGACCAGCGTCGCTGCGGCGCTCACCGCGCGTCCCCGGTGCCGCGCGCGTAGTACCGCTCGACGTAGTGCTGGCCGACACTGAGCAGCGAGGTGACGACGACGTACCAGAGGGTGGCGACCAGCAGCAGCGGGATGACCTGGTAGGTGCGGTGGTAGACGAGCTGGACCGAGTACAGCAGGTCCTGCACGGCGATGATGCTGACGATCGAGGTGCCCTTGAGGGTGCCGATCAGCATGTTCCCGGCGGGCGGCACGATGGAGCGCATGGCCTGCGGCAGCACGATCCGGTGCAGCCGTCGCCACGGGCCGAGGCCGAGTGACTGGGCGGCCTCCAGCTGTCCGCGTTCCACGGACAGGATGCCGCCGCGGACGACTTCCGCCGCGTACGCGGCCTCGTGGAGCGTCAGTCCGATGACGGCGACCGTGACGGGGCCGAGGAGGTTCACCGTGCGGACGCCGAGGATCTCCGGGTAGAGCGCGCCGATGTTGAACCAGAACAGCAGCTGGACCAGGATCGGCGTGGACCGGAAGAGCCACACGTACCCCCATCCGACCGCTTGGAGCACGCGGTTGGCGGAGAGCCTGAGGACGGCGAGCAGCGTCCCCAGTGCGAAGCCGAGCACCATCACGAGTGCGGTGAGCCAGAGCGTGAGCCCGAGGCCCCGCAGCACCGCCGTGGTGGTGAAGTAGTCGCCGACGACGTCCCATTGGAAGGCGTCGTTGCGGATGACGGAGTTCAGCGCGAGGGCCAGCAGGATCAGTACGGCGGCGGCCGCCGCCCACTGGCCGGTCCGGCGTACGGGGACGATCCGCAGCCGGTCGGCATCGTTGTCCTTGAGCGGCTCGGCAGGGGGTGCCGGCGGGAGGGTGTCTGTCTGTGCGGACATGCGAGGGCTCCGTGGATGCGGCGATCGAACACGGGGCGCGCCCTCGGCACGGAACACAACGGGGACCGGGCCCCTCAGCCCGATCCGCCTCCGCAGGTAAGCGCTGTACACAGCACCTTGTCAACCCTGTCCACACTGTGAGCCGTACGTCTCAGGTCAGTTGACGGGCCACCGGATGCCTGTTCCACTGGGGCCATGCATTCGCAGCAGTGGCTGGTCAAGCGCTCCCACATCGACTTCGGTCGCGTGTGGTCCTCTTCCTGTTGAGCCTCCGCCCTGCTCCGACCCGCATTCCCGCTCGCGCCGTGACCGGCGTCTGAGCTCTTCTCCCTGCGTGCCCTCGCGTACACAACGCTGCACCACCCCTCCCCTCGCACCGGTCTTCCCCTCGTGTTCCGCCCTTCCTCCGCCCGGTCCGCGGGCCGTCGTGCGCTGCCCCGCGCCCGTCCACGGCCCATGAAACTGGAGAGCCATCTCTGATGCCCCGTACCCGGCACACCGCTGCCTTCGCGCTGATCACCGCCGCCACGCTGATGCTGACCGCGTGCGGGTCCGGAGATCCGGCGACCGCCCCCGCAGGCGCCGCCGGTCCCGCCGCCAAGGGGGCCGTGCCCACCACCGACGTCGTGTCGGGGGTGAAGAAGGACGAGGCCGCCGCTGCCCTGCTGCCCCCCGCGGTCCGCTCCTCCGGCACCCTGAACATCGCCGCCGCCGTCGGCACCCCTCCTGCCGCCACGTATCTCGCGGACGGTACGACCCTGGCGGGCACCGACATCGACTTCGGGGACGCCGTGGCCAAGGTGCTCGGACTGAAGCCGAAGCGGGAGGTCGCGGCGTTCGAGGCGATCCTGCCCGCGCTCGACAGTGGGAAGTACGAGGTGGGCACCGGCAACTTCGGCGTGACCGACGAACGCAGCCGGACGATCGACTTCGTCACCTACCTCAACGACGGCCAGGGCTTCGCGGTCCGTGACGACAGCAAGCTGGCCGACGTCACCGATCTCGCCCAGCTCTGCGGCCTGACCGTCGGCACCACGGCGGGCACCACGTTCGAGGTGACGCTGGAGAAGAACCGGCACCGGTGCTCCGAGGCCGGCCAGAAGGCGTACGACGTGAAGACGTACTCCGACGCGTCGGCGGTCTGGACCTCGCTCCAGCAGGGGCGTACGGACGTGGTGATGTCGACCATCAACGGACTGCGGTACGCCGTGGGGCAGCAGGAGGGGGTGCGCTTCCTCAACGAGTTCAAGCGCCTCGACGTCGGCTTCGCCTTCAAGAAGGGCACGCCGCTGGCGCCCGCCTTCCAGGCGGCGGTCAACCGTCTCAAGGCGGACGGCACCTACGAACGGATCCTGGAGAAGTGGGGCATCTCCGCCTCGGCGGTCACGACCTCGCAGATCTCGCCGCCCGAGATCAAGTGACGCGAGGTCAGCAGCTGCAGTCGCACCCGCAGTCGCAGCAGTCGCAGCCGTCACAGCAGTCGCCGCAGTTGCTGCAGCAGTCGCAGCCGTCGCAGCAGTCCCCGCAGTCGCACTGACTGCACAGCCCCTCGCGGCGCTGCCGGCTCCACGGGTCGTCGAAGGTTCCGCAGCACATCTGGCAGGTGCAGGCGAGCCCCGCCCACACGAGGCACCCCATGATGAGCCCCCGCCGGTCGCGCGGGGGCTCCGGCGGCTGCGGCGGCCCGAAGGGCCCGGACGGGCCCGTGGGGGCGTACGGATTGCCGGGCGGCGGCCCGAAGGACCCCGCGGGGTGGCCTCCTGACGGATGGCCGGCTTCGGTCAGCAGCCCGCCGCTCCGATGGGAACAGACGTCCGTGGCGAACGCCCGGTCCACCGAGCGCCGCAGTTCGTGCGCCAGGAGCACATGGGCGAGCTTGTCGTCGGCGAATTCCGCGTCCCGCAGCGCCATCCGTACGCCGCGCAGGGCGTCGTCGCACAGCCGCCGGGCCTCGGCGCGCGAGGTGCCCGTCGCCGTCAGGGGGTTCCAGGCACCCGACGCGGCGTCAGTTTCCTGGTCCTCCACGGCATCCAGCAGATGCGCGAGGCGTCCGAAGAGCCGTCCGGCCTCCGCGAGCGGCTCGGCGTTCTGCGGCTTGCCCGCGAGTACGGCGGTGTGCGCGAAGGCCGCGGCGGTGGCGGTCTCGGTGGGCTCGGTGACCGTCAGCAGCGGGGTGCCGGGCCCCGCGAGCAGCTCGATGCCGGTCTGCCGGTCGACGGCGTCGACGAGCAACGCGGTGTCGAAGCCGAGCTGTGCGCCGGTTCGCGCGCCGGCCCTGTCCCAGCCCGCGGCCACCCTGCGCGCGGCCGCGGCCACCGGGCGGCGCGCCAACAGGCCGTCCCGGTCGGCCACGTGGTCGCGCACCTTGGCGGAGGCCAGCACCAGCGAGACGGCGGCCGCGAGCCTGGCTCCCTCACCGCGCGCGACCGGGGCGGTGCGCATGGCGCGCAGGGGGCAGGGCCCCGCCGTGCGCCGCTGCCCGGGGGTGCGCCCGGTCTGAGCCTCCGTCAGGACCGAGACGATCAGGCCGTCATAGTTCGTGACGATCCGGGCGAACTGTCCGTGATCGGAGCGAAGTGCCAGACAGAGCCCACAGAGATGGGCCATCCACTCGGCCTTGAGCCCCTCCGACAAGCGGTGAGTGCAGGGCCTGACGATTCCGAACACGGCCATCCCCCGGGAGTCGTTCAGCTGTGCGCGGCGCTCGGGCGCCTGCGCGACGTGCATCGTATCGAGTGACCCGTTCACCCGTACGTCCCCCATGTCACCCGTACGGACCGGAGGAGCATATTTTCTTATCTCCAGGGCCCTTATGCAGGAGGAACCTTGACGAATCGCCACATCTTCTGCACCAGTACCGTCACGAAAGCCCTGCGCGCCGCGTATCCCCTTGGCGCACGATCCGCATGATGGACGACCATAGGGATACGAAAGACATGCGGAACGCCAAGGAACCGCGGTGAGAGGAGGCGTCCATGGGATCGGTGCGCAAGGCGAGTGCCTGGCTGGGCCTCGTAGAGGACAACGACGAGCGGTACTACGACGACGACGAGTACGCCGAAGGTGCACGGACCGGGACCGGTCAGGCCTGGGTGACCGATCCGCGGGTGCGGGTCGCCACGGAGGCGGCGCAGGAGACGGGCCGCCGGATCGCCACGGTGACCCCGGACAGCTTCCGGGACGCCCGGGCCATCGGCGAGCTCTTCCGGGACGGCGTCCCGGTGATCATGAACCTCACGTCCATGGACTCCGCCGACGCCAAGCGCGTGGTGGACTTCGCCGCGGGACTGATCTTCGGACTGCGCGGGTCGATCGAGCGCGTGGCCACCCGGGTCTTCCTGCTGAGCCCCGCCGACACGCAGGTCGTCACCGGCGAAGCCGCCGGCCGGCCGGCCGACGGCTTCTTCAACCAGAGCTGAGCGGGACGCTCACCGATCGGTCGGGCCGTCGTTCCGGTTCACCGGAACGCGTCCAGGCCGGTGAGCGCCTTGCCCAGCACCAGCTGGTGCATCTCCACGGTTCCTTCGTAGGTGAGCACCGACTCCAGATTCGTCGCGTGGCGCATCACCGGGTACTCCAGCGAGATCCCGTTGGCGCCGAGGATCGTGCGCGAGGTCCGGCAGATCTCGATGGCCTCCCGCACGTTGTTCAGCTTTCCGAAACTGACCTGCTCCGGACGGAGCCTGCCCGTGTCCATCCGCCGGCCGAGGTGGTGGGCGAGCAGGATGCCCTTGTGCAGTTCGACGGCCATGTCGGCGAGCTTGGCCTGGGTGAGCTGGAAGCCGCCGATCGGCTTCCCGAACTGCTCACGTGTCCTCGCGTAGTCGACGGCCGCCTCGAAGCTGGAGCGGGCGGCGCCCATCGCCCCCCAGACGATGCCGTAGCGGGCATGGCTGAGACAGCTGAGCGGGCCCCGCAGCCCGGTGACGTCCGGCAGTACGGCGTCGGCCGGCAGCCGCACCTCGTCGAGGATCAGCTCGCTGGTGACCGAGGCGCGCAGGGACCACTTGTGCCTGATCTCCGGCGCGGAGAACCCGGGGGCGTCGGTGGGCACCACGAATCCGCGGATGCCGCTGCCTGCGGTGGACCCGTCGGTCTGCGCCCAGACTACGGCGACCCCGGCGACCGAACCGTTGGTGATCCACATCTTGCGGCCGCTGAGGACCCAGTCGTCGCCGTCGCGCTTGGCGTACGTCCGCATGCCGGCGGGGTCGGACCCGTGGTCGGGTTCGGTGAGCCCGAAGCAGCCGATGATCTCGCCGGCCGCCATGCCGGGCAGCCACCGCTGCTTCTGCTCCTCGGAGCCGAAGCGGTGGATGGCGTACATGGCGAGGGAGCCCTGCACGGAGACGAGCGAGCGGATTCCGGAGTCGGCGGCCTCCAGCTCCAGGCAGGCCAGTCCGTACTGGACGGCGGTCGCGCCCGCGCAGCCGTAGCCCTGCAGGGACATGCCCAGCGCCCCGAGCGAACCGAGTTCGCGGGCGAGCTCGCGGATGCCGGGCAGCTCGCCGTTCTCGTACCACTCGGCGATGTGCGGCAGGACGCGGTCGGCGGCCCAGACCCGGACGGCGTCGCGGATCGCGAGATCCTCGGCGCCCAGGAGATCGTCGATGCCGATCGGGTCACGGGGGTCGAAGGGCGGGAGTTTCGAGGACTGAGCGGTGGACATGAGGGGGCGCCTCCGGCGGCTCGCACGGTACCGATGTCGGTGGGGAGCGCCAAAAACTAGCAGTGTTAGTTACGGCGCCGTGCCGACGTTACGACTCAGTGTGCCGTGCGTCCAGAGCCCGTCGCCTCGGCAGGCGTGCGCCGCACGGGCAGCCGGAGGAGCACCTCGGGCCGCTCCTGGACCGGCAGCTCGCACGGATACGGGTGCTCACGGTGGCCATCCTCGTCCCGGGGGGCGGGCACCTCGTGGCCCTCCACGGACTCGCGGGGCTCGCAGAGCAGCGGCGGGCACTCCATCACCCGCGGCAGCTTCAGCGCGGCGAGCGCCCCGAGCAGCAGCAGACCCGCGCTGACCAGCAGGGTGATGTGCAGCCCGCCGACGAAGGCGTCCCGGGCGGTGGAGCGCAGTACGGCTCCGAGCGGACCGCCCAACTGTGCGGCGACCTGGTAGGCCTCGCCGAGCGAATGCGAGGCGGCGGCGCCCGCCGAGGCGGGAACCCCCTCTGCGGGGAGCTTGGCCAGACCGGGGGCGTACGCGGCGTTCATCACACTGCCGAGCAGGGCGATCCCCATGCCGGCGCCGAGTTGGTACGAGGTCTCGCCTATCGCCGCCGCACCGCCGGCCCGCTCCGCCGGTGCCTCGCTGAGCATGGACTCGTACGCGCCGAAGAGCGTGGACTGCAGGCCGAAGCCGAGCACGACGAAGGACACGGTCAGCAGGCCGGGCCGGTCGTGCTCGCCCATCGCGGTCAGCATCAGGACCGCGGCCGCCGTCAGGACGAAGCCCCAGCCGACCATTCTGCGCGGCCCGATGCGGCGCAGGGTGTACGAGCCGGTGGCCCCCGCGGCCATGGCGGCAAAGGTGAGGGGCAGAAGCCGCAGACCGGTCTCCAGCGGGCTGAGGTCCAGGACCAGTTGGAGGTACTGGACGGCTATCAGCTCCAGGCCGACCAGGGCCAGCATGGCGAGGACGATGCAGCCCACCGCGGTGGAGAAGGCGGGCCTGGCGAACATCCCGATGTCGATCAGCGGATGCGTCCGGCGCTTCTGGCGGCGGACGAACGCGACCAGCAGCACGGCCCCGGCCAGCAGCGGCACGAGCGTGCCCGGGACGAGCAGCCCCTCACCGGTCCCCGCGCGCTTCACGCCGAGGACCACGCCGAGGACACCGGCGGCGGCCATCAGGGCGCCGAACACGTCCCAGGGCCCGTCGTCGCTGCCGCGGGACTCCGGGAGCAGCAGCCGGCCGAGCGGCAGGATCAGAGCCATCAGCGGGATGTTGATCAGGAAGACCGAGCCCCACCAGAAGTGCTCGACGAGGAAGCCGCCAATGACCGGTCCGGTGGCGGCGCCGACGGCGGCCACGGCGGACCACACACCGATGGCCACGGCCCGCTCGCGGCGGTCGGGGAAGACCTGCCGGAGGATCGACAGGGTCGCCGGCATGATCATCGCGCCGCCGACTCCGAGCAGAGCCCGGGCCGCTATGAGTACGCCCGCGCTGTCGGCCATGGCGGCGACGGCGGAGGCGACACCGAAGAGCGCGTAGCCGAGCAGCAGGACGCGCCGGCGTCCGACACGGTCACCGAGTGTGCCGAAGAGGATCAGCAGGGACGCACAGACCAGCGGGTAGACGTCCACGATCCAGAGCAGACCGACGGCGCTGGGCCGCAGGTCCTCGGTGACGGCGGGGACGGCGACGTGCAGCACGGTCGCGTCGAGTGCCACGAGCAGCAGGCTGAGGCAGAGGACGACCAGGACGACCCATCGATTGGCCCCGTCGGCGGCTTCGCGCAGACGGATTCGGGCTGTGGTCGTCCCGGACATGCATCTACCTCCCAAAAGGTCCCTCGCGCTCGGCAGGCCCTCCGGGGATTCAGCGTCCGCTGTCCCTCGGGCCCGGCATCGACGGGCGAGTGAGCCGTCAGCGTACGCGAGTTCGACAGGGCCACACGTGGCCCATCTCATACCTGCCGACGCCGTCGAGTGTGGCGTACGCCACTGCGGACGCCCGCCCCACCCCCCTCCGGGGCACCACGCCGACCTGCGACAACCGGCCGCCCAGCCGCGCCGGCGACGGGATCCGGGGGCCGCGAGGGCCCTCCCGGGCGGGCCGGACGGAGGCATCCAGTAACCGGACCGATACCGTCCGTTCGACCTCGCGGGCGGTCGGGGCACATTCCCCTCGCCGCCCGGTTCACCTTTCCACAAATAACCGAATGCGTTTACGGAAAGCCCGCTGAAGAAAAGGAACGAAAGGAATCCCGGGCTCCCGGAAACTCAGAAAATCAGGTTGGACTGAGACATAGTCCACATCACATCGTCATCACAAAGCGGCCGGATCGACCGGGTCACCCACTCACTCGCTGTAACGTCGATTGGGTGCGTACCGACATCTTTGCCCGTCTGGACCGGGAGCCGGAACCGCCGAAGATAGAGACACCGCGGATGAGCCCTCACCGCATCGCTCTCTTCGGCGGGACGTTGGCGTTCTATCTGGCCATCGTCATTGCCGTGCTCATGTCGTCCTGGCTGGTGGCCCTGGACTGGAAGGTCATGCTCTTCCGGCCGTACCAGCAGTGGCCCGGCATCCACGCCTTCCTCGACTACTACGTCGTCCTCGGCCAGCGCGGGCCCACGGCGGTCATGGTCGCCTGCTGGCTGGGCTGGCGCTCCTGGCGGCAGCACACCCTGCGGCCCCTGCTGACACTGGGTGCCTCCCTCCTGCTGCTCAACGTGACGGTGGGCGCGGTCAAGATCGGCCTCGGCCGGCTGGGCCCGCACTACGCGACGCAGATCGGATCGGCCGAGCTCTTCGCCGGCGGCGATATATTTCCCTCGGGCCACACCGCCAACGCCGTCGTGACCTGGGGAATCCTTGCCTACCTGGCCGCCACTCCGCGCGCCAGGCGCTATCTGTCGGCCATGTCCGCGATCGTCTCGCTCGGGGTCGGCCTGACGACGGTCTACCTCGGTACGCACTGGCTCAGCGATGTGGTGCTCGGCTGGGCGGCGGGTCTGCTGATCCTCCTGGGCCTGCCCTGGGTCGAGCCGCTGATCACCCGGGCCGAGAACTGGATCTTCGCGGCCCGCGAGTGGCTGAGCGCGCGCGGCAGGACCGTGGCGCCGGAGCCCGTCGTTCCCCTCGCTCCGCACCCCGTGCCGGCCGGCCTGGCGGCCACGGGTGACGCGGCACGGAGCCCGGCCCGCGAGCCGGCCGGAACCGGAGCGCCTGCGCCGGTGATCACGGCCACCGGCGGCCGCCCCCGGGCGTACACCGCGCCACCCGCCCACCCCGCACGTTCGGAGCGGACCCCGGTCACCCCGGCCGGCAGCCGCCGCCCGCCGCACGCGGACCGCACACCGCGCGGCGGCACCGCACCGGCCCGGCCGGTGGCCGGCGGCTGACCCCGCAGGACTCCGGGAACGGCGCGCACAGCCACCCGTGCATGACTGAAGGCCCCGACACAGATGTCGGGGCCTTCAGTCATGCACTACAGGGGGCGGGGCGGCCGGGACGGCCCCTCAGCCGGTCCAGCAGCGCCTGACGACGCCTGCCTCGACCTCGAAGTTGATCCGGCCGCTCTGGAACTCCATGGTGATGACGGTGCCCGGCGGCAGGGCCCTGACAGTCGCCCAGCCGCGCTCCCGGGCCCGCCGTTCGGCGGACTCGGCGGCGAGGCCGACATAGGTGCCGGGGGTGTCGTCGGGCTGGGCGGGAGGAGTCGGTACGGGTGCCATGCCTCTCACCGTAGGCCGCTCCCGACCACGACGGAAGCCGGGGAGCCACCCGGTCGCATCGCATCCTCACGTACCTCACCGGTCACACTTGTGTCACAGGATCACTACACGCGTTCTCCGCCGAGTCATTCGTTCGGACGCACGATTCGGCATCGGACGCACAGTAATCACACAGGCCCGAAAACGATCACCGCAGCGGGCCGAAATGGTCCCGAAAACAAGCGGAATAGCCACTACCGGGTGACGTCGCTTTCCCGTCGAAATGACCACCCGTAAATGAACACACCACCAGGAATTCACCCTTCCTTATCGCACCCTTATCCGTAGGTGACGATATCCACACCATCCCACCACCACCCCGCCCGGGCCCCCGTTCCGCCCGTATAGCGGGCACCCGGATCATCCGTATTACGGCCTCGCGCGGAGCCCGGACAGCCGGGGCACGCACCCCCGTCATGGCGCCGCTCCGGTCCACCCGCACTCCCCCGCCGAGGCACTGCAGGCCCTGCCCCACCTCGCCCCGCGGGGTGACTCACATGCGTAGGGCACGTTTCCTCATGTCAGCATTTGTCCGGTCACATTCGAGCCGGCCGCACTGCTCGGTTCGATTCCGTTCCCCTTCTCGCGTGACCCCGGCAGCGGCTCACCCGTTGTCTTCTTCATGAGCCGGGAACCGCCCGGCGCACGTACCGAGTCCGAGGAGCCACCCGTGCCGCGCATGCTCGACGTCAGCGAGGACGTACGCGCCGAGATCGGCGACGCCGAAGCCGACCGGCTGCTCGTCGGCGACAACGCCCCCGGCAGTTACGACTGCACCTCCTGCCGCACCCCCGGCGACTCCGAGCAGGAACGCACCAGCACGGTGCTGTTCGTCGGCGACGAGACCGCCGTCCTCGCCTTCGCCCACGCGACCTGTATCCCGTCACAGGTGGTCCAGGTCGCCGAGGAACAGCTCCAGGGAGCCGTACGCAGCATCACCGGCAGCGAGCAGGACGCCCCGGACCCTCTGACGCCCGAGCAGGCGGTGCTCGGGATCACCAGCGGCCTCGTCCTGATCGACGACGAGCTCCACCCCGCCCTGGTCGTCGAGCCGACCGGGGCGATCGCCCGCCCCGGAACCGACGGCAGCGGGGGCGACGAGTTCCTCCAGCTGCTGCTGGAGCAGGACTTCCGCCCGGTCCACCGGATGGACCAGGTGCCCGAGGTGCTGCACGGCTGGTCGATCCTGCTCGCCATGGGCCAGCTGCACGCGGTGCTCCAGCCGGGCACGGGCGGCGGCGCCCCCGTGGCCTGGTGGCAGGCGCACGCGCCCCTTCAGGTCACCGAGGGCTGGCGGACCGCGGCCAACAAGTCCCAGACCGTGCTGGTCTACGCCGCCCCGGCCGGCTCGATCGGCCAGCAGCCCCGCGAGGACCTGCTGCGCGACGCCCTGGAGAAGGCCGCGGCCGGTGGGTTCCTGGTGGCGGCCGCGATGCCGCTGGCCGGGACCTGATCATGGCCGAACCTGCCGCGCGCCCACGGCGAACAGCGATTTCTCCCGCAGGCCCGCATCCGACGGACGGCGGGGTCGTTGGCACCTACGTGCACTCATACGACCCCTCCCACCAGCGTCCGAGCCCGATCCCTGCCATGCGTCCCGCGCAGGACCCCTCGGGCGGCCCGTCCCACACCCCGATCTACGACGCGCTGTACTCCGAGTACCGCAGGTCGTTCAGGGCGCTGCCGGGTGATCGCAGTGGCGAGGAGAGTCTGGTCCTGCCGTCCTTCGGTTCCGGGTTCTTCGGCTCCGGCTCCCGCGCCCCGCTGAGCGTCCACTCGGCGCACTCCGGGAGCGGGGGGGCGGGGAGTACCGCCGGTGGGCCGGGCGGGCACGGCAGCGGCCCTAGCAGCCACACCGGGGGCCTCGGCTCGTGGCAGCGGGTCGGACGGCATGCGGGAGGGGGCAGGCCCGCGGCGCTGCCACCGGGCTCGCGGGGAGCCTGACCGACACGACAGAGCCCCGGACCGCTCGCTGAGGCGAGTGGTCCGGGGCTCTGTCGTGTCCTGGGCCCGTGTCCTGGGCCGCGTCCTGGGCCGTGTCCTGGGCCGCGTCCTGGGCCGTGTCCTGAGCCGTGTGCGCCCGCCGGACGCCGTCCCGGCGCCTCACCGCGCAGGGCGGCGGGCGGCCTCACGGGTGCCTACTTGTTGCGGCCGCGCTTCTCGCGGACCCGCACCGAGATGTGGATCGGCGTGCCCTCGAAGCCGAACTCCTCACGCAGCCGGCGCTCGACGAACCGTCGGTAGCCGTGCTCCAGGAAGCCGGAGGCGAAGAGCACGAAGCGCGGCGGCTTGGTGCCCGCCTGGGTGCCGAAGAGGATGCGCGGCTGCTTGCCACCGCGGATGGGGTGCGGGTGCGAGGCGACGATCTCACCGAGGAACGCGTTCAGCCGGCCCGTCGGAATACGGGTCTCCCAGCCCCCCAGCGCGGTCTCGATCGCCGGGACCAGCTTCTCCATGTGGCGGCCGGTGAGAGCCGAGACGTTGACCCGGGGGGCCCACGCGACCTGCGCGAGCTCCGTCTCGATATCGCGCTCCAGGTAGTAGCGGCGCTCCTCGTCGAGGGTGTCCCACTTGTTGAAGGCCAGGACGATCGCGCGCCCGGCCTCGACGGCCATGGTGACGATGCGCTGGTCCTGGACGCTGATCGACTCGCTGGAGTCGATCAGGATCACGGCGACCTCGGCCTTCTCCACGGCGGCCGCGGTACGCAGCGAGGCGTAGTAGTCCGCGCCCTCCTGGAGGTGGACCCGGCGCCGGATACCGGCCGTGTCGATGAACTTCCAGGTGATGCCACCGAGGTTGATCAGCTCGTCGACCGGGTCACGGGTGGTGCCTGCCAGCTCGTTGACGACCACGCGGTCCTCGTTGGCCACCTTGTTCAGCAGCGACGACTTGCCGACGTTCGGACGGCCGATCAGCGCGATGCGGCGCGGGCCGCCGACCGCCGTGCCGAACGACTGGGCCGGGGCTTCGGGAAGCGCCTCCAGCACCGCGTCCAGCATGTCGCCGGTGCCACGGCCGTGCAGCGAGGAGACCGGGTGCGGCTGGCCGAGGCCCAGCGACCAGAGCGCGGTGGCGTCCGCCTCGCCGCTCTGCCCGTCGACCTTGTTGGCGCAGAGCACGACCGGCTTGCCGGACCGGCGCAGCAGCTTGACGACGGCCTCGTCGGTGTCGGTGGCCCCGACCGTGGAGTCAACCACGAAGACGACCGCGTCGGCCATCTCGATCGCGTACTCGGCCTGGGCGGCGACCGAGGCGTCCAGCCCGAGCACGTCCTGCTCCCAGCCGCCGGTGTCGACGACCTTGAAGCGGCGGCCCGCCCATTCGGCCTCGTAGCTGACGCGGTCACGCGTGACGCCGGGCTTGTCCTGGACCACGGCCTCGCGACGGCCGATGATCCGGTTCACCAGCGTCGACTTGCCGACGTTGGGACGGCCGACGACGGCGAGAGCGGGAAGCGGGCCGTGACCGGCCGCGCCGATGGCACCCTCGACGTCCTCGGGGTCGAACCCCTCCTGCGCGGCGAGCTCCATGAACTCCGCGTACTCGGCATCGCCAAGTGCTCCGTGCTCGTGGTCCGAGCCACCGGAGTGAATCTGGTCGTTCATGAAGTCCGTTCCTCTTTGCATCATCATCGATGGACCACGCAGCACGCGATCCACTACTCAAGTCTTACCCGGTGCGCCCGGTGAGGCGCCCGGCCTGCTCCAGGTGGCCGGTCAGCCGTCCCTGGATCCGCAACGTCGCCTCGTCCAGCGCCTTGCGCGTCCGTCTGCCGCTGCCATCGCCCGCGTCGAACGCTTCGCCGAAGACGACATCGACACGGCTGCGCAACGGCGGCAGTGCCGATATCAACCGTCCGCGGCGCTCAGTGCTTCCCAGTACGGCCACGGGCACGATCGGCGCCCCGCTGCGTACCGCGAAATACGCGAGTCCGGCGCGCAGCGAGGCGAAGTCTCCTTCGCCCCTGGTGCCCTCGGGGAAGATCCCGAGCACCCCGCCGTCCTCCAGCACGCCGAGGGCGTGGGTGATGGCGGTGCGGTCGACGGTCGTGCGGTCCACCTTCACCTGACCGATTCCGCGCAGGAACGGGTCCAGGGGGCCGACGAACGCCTCTTTCTTGATCAGGAAGTGGACGGGCCGGGGCGCGGTGCCCATCAGCATCGGCCCGTCGACGTTGTGCGAGTGGTTCACCGCGAGTATGACGGGTCCGGAGGCGGGGACCCGCCACGCGCCGAGGACACGGGGCTTGAACAGCCCGTACATCAGCCCGATCCCGATGCCGCGTCCGACCGCCGCTCCGCGCAGCGTGGGCGCGCCCGTGGCAGGTGTCACTTCGCGGCCTGCTTCTCCCCGACGAGGGTGACGACGCACTCGATGACCTGCTGGAGGGTCAGCTCGGTGGTGTCCACCTCGACCGCGTCGTCCGCCTTGGCGAGCGGCGAGGTCTTGCGGCCGGAGTCGGCGGCGTCCCGCTTGATCAGCGCCTCCTTGGTGGCGGCCAGATCTGATCCCTTGACCTCGCCGCTGCGGCGGGCCGCACGGGCCTCGGGCGAGGCGGTGAGGAAGATCTTGATGTCGGCGTCGGGCAGCACGGTGGTGCCGATGTCGCGGCCCTCGACCACGATGCCCCTCTCCGCTCCGGCGGCGATGGTGCGCTGCAGCTCGGTGATCCGGGTGCGCACCTCGGGGACGGCGCTGACGGCGCTGACCTTGGAGGTGACCTCCTGGGTGCGGATCGGGCCGGAGGCGTCCTCGCCGTCGACGGTGATCGTCGGGCCGGTGGGGTCGGTGCCGGAGACGATGACCGGCTTGGCGGCCGCGGTCGCCACCTCCATCGCGTCGTGCACGTCGATGCCGTTGTTCAGCATCCACCAGGTGATCGCCCGGTACTGGGCACCGGTGTCCAGGTAGCTCAGGCCGAGCTGGGCGGCGACGGCCTTGGACGTGCTGGACTTGCCGGTGCCGGAGGGGCCGTCGATGGCGACGATCACTGCGGCCGGGGCGGTCCGGGCGGCGGCGCTTACGGTTTCCACGGTGGTGGACACCTTCCTGGTACACGGGGTGGGCGGGACGGGACGCGTGAACCCGCCCCGCACAAGGTTACCGAGTGCCGGGGCGGGCCCGACCACCCCTGTGGAAAAGTGCCTCCCGGCCCGGTGTCCCAAGGGCCCGGGAGACGGGCCGGCCGCTACGGCTGCTCCTGCTACTGCTACTGCTACTGCTACTGCTACTGCTACTGCTACTGCGGCTACTACGGCCGGATCGACCAGCCCCGCTCGCGCAGGGCCGCGCTCAGTGCGGGGGCCGCGCTCGGCTCGACCATGAGCTGGACGAGGCCCGCCTGCTGCCCGGTCGCGTGCTCGATCCGTACGTCCTCGACGTTGACCCCGGCCCGGCCCGCGTCCGCGAAGATCCCGGCCAGCTCGCCGGGGCGGTCGCTGATGAGGACGGCCACGACCTCGTACGAGGCGGGGGCGGCGCCGTGCTTGCCGGGCACCCTGACCCGGCCGGCGTTGCCGCGGCGCAGGACGTCCTGGATGCCTTCGGTGCCCTCGCGCCGCTTGTCCTCGTCGGCGGACTGCAGCCCGCGCAGCGCCCGTACGGTCTCCTCCAGATCGGCGGCGACCCCACTGAGGACGTCGGCTACGGGGCCGGGGTTGGCGGACAGGATCTCCACCCACATCCGGGGGTCTGAGGCCGCGATCCTGGTGACGTCCCTGATGCCCTGGCCGCACAGGCGCACCGCGGTCTCGTCGGCCTCCTCCAGGCGCGCGGCGACCATCGACGAGATCAGCTGCGGGGTGTGGGAGACGAGGGCGACGGCCCGGTCATGGGCGTCGGCGTCCATGACGACCGGGACCGCACGGCAGAGCGCGACCAGCTCCAGCGCGAGGTTCAGGACCTCGGTGTCGGTGTCCCGGGTGGGTGTGAGGACCCAGGGGCGGCCCTCGAACAGGTCGGCGGTGGCGGCGAGCGGACCGGAGCGCTCCTTGCCCGCCATGGGGTGCGTACCGATGTAGGGCGTCTGGTCGACGCCGAGTGCTTCCAGCTCGCGGCGCGGTCCGCCCTTGACGCTCGCGACGTCCAGGTAGCCGCGGGCGACGCCGCCGCTCATGGCGGTGGCGAGCACGGTCGCGGTGTGGGCCGGCGGCACGGCGATGATCGCCAGGTCGACGCGGCCCTCGGGCGGCTCGTCCGTACCGGCTCCCAGTGCGGCCGCGGTACGGGCCGACTCCGGGTCGTGGTCGACGAGGTGGACCTTGATGCCGCGCCCGGCGAGGGCGAGGGCCGCGGAGGTGCCGACGAGGCCCGTTCCGATGACGACGGCGGTTCTCACTGGGCGATGTCCTTGCGGAGGGAGGCGGTGGCGCCGAGGTAGACGTGGGCGATCTCGGACTTGGCGAGATACGTCTCGACATGAGCGAGGATCCGGACCACCCGGGGCATGGCCCCTTCGATGTCCAGCTCCTGGGCGCAGATCAGCGGTACGTCGACGATACCGATCCCGCGCGCCGCGGCAGCCGGGAAGTCGCAGTGCAGATCGGGTGTGGCCGTGAACCAGATGCTGATCAGGTCGTCCGGGACCAGGCTGTTGCGCTCCAGGACGGTGGTGAGCAGGGCGCTGACCTGCTCGTCCATGTGCCCGGCCTCGTCCCGCTCCAGCTGGACTGCTCCACGGACCGCTCGTACCGCCACGTCGTGCTCCCTGCCTGTGCCTGCCGCGTCTGCGCTTGTGTTTCAGCCTAGAGGGGCGGCGCCGTCGCGCGCCCGGGCGCCCTGTCCGTGAGACGCGGCGGCGGCGCGTGCCCGGGCAGGGCGCGTACCCTCCCCGCATGATCTCCCCCGGCGACGAGGCCCTGGTCCGCGACCACACGGTCTACTCCTGCGTGATGGGCTCGCGCGCCTTCGGGCTCGCCACGGACGGCAGCGACACCGACCGGCGCGGGGTGTTCCTCGCCCCGACCCCGCTGTTCTGGCGGTTCGACAAGCCACCGGCACATGTCGACGGACCGGCCGAGGAGCAGTTCTCCTGGGAGCTGGAGCGGTTCTGCGAACTGGCACTGCGGGCCAACCCCAATGTGCTGGAGTGCCTGCACTCGCCGCTGGTGGAGCGGATCGACGCGACGGGCCGGGAACTGCTCTCGCTGCGTGGGGCGTTCCTGTCCCGGCAGGCCCATCAGACCTTCGTCCGGTACGCGCTGGGGCAGCGCCGGAAGCTGGAGGCGGACGTCCGGCAGCACGGGGCGCCGCGCTGGAAGCACGCGATGCATCTGCTGCGGCTGCTGACGAGCGGCCGGGATCTGCTGCGTACGGGAGAGCTCACGGTCGACGTGGGCGCGGCCCGGGAGGAGCTGCTGGCGGTCAGGCGCGGCGAGGTCACCTGGGCGGAGGTGGAGCGGCGTATGACGCGCCTGGCCGAGGAGAACGACGAGGCGGCCGCCGTGTCCCCGCTGCCGGCGCTGCCTGACCGGGCGCGGGTCGAGGACTTCCTGATCCGCGCCCGGCAGGCGTCGGCCCTGGCGTCCGAGGCCGGTTCAGCGGGCTGAGGCGGGGGCGAGCGGCGCGGCTCAGCCTGCCGGGACGGGGGCGAGGCGTGCCCGCACGACCAGCTCGTGCAGAGCGTCGAAGCCGCTCGCCCCGTCAGGGAGCCCCGAGTCCGCCTGGGCCCCGTCGAGCGTCCGGTGCAGCGACTCGATGTCCCGGGCCACCGCCACGGTGTCCACTCCCTCCGCTCCCCCGTGTTCGGCCGCGGCCTTGGCCGTGATCAGCCCCGGGAGGTAGGAGGGCGTTTGCACCCGGGCGAGCAGCGTCGGCAGATGCGCCAGCACCTCACCGCTGCGCATCAGGTGGATGCCGGTGAGCAGTGCCCGGAAGGTGTAGAGGAGCGGCTTCAGCTCGCCGGTCCTTTCGAAGAGCCGCCACTGGGTGTTGGCGAATCCGCGGTAGTGGTGGGCGTGGTTGCGGGTGAGGACGGCCGGGGCGAGGGACACCAGTTCCGCGTGCAGGGCGGTCGTGTGCACGACGAGCGGCGACAGCAGCTGCTCCAGCACGTAGCCGTTCGGCTTCAGCATCAGCCGGACGAACTTGCGGAGGTCGTGGGTGACCAGGTCCATCTCCACTCCCTCGTCGCTGTCCCACATGCGCGAGCGGGTCTCGTCGGGCTCCCGGAGCCCGACGAGGTCCTCGGCGGGCAGGACGTGGACCCCCCGCAGGTCCACGTCCGAGTCCCGGGAGGGAAACCCGTACAGATGCGCCCCGGAGACCGTGGCGAACAGCAGCGGGTGGCGTTCCCCGGCGAGGACCGGGCCGAGGTCGGTGACCGGCAGCCCGGCGTCCCGGAGGAGTGCGGTGTTCGTATGCATCCCTCAAGCGTCCCAGAGCGCCCCCAGCGACAGCAGGTCGCTCCGGTACTCGATCCGCTCCGACCATTCCTTGGGCCAGGCCGCCGAGCCCAGATGCGCCCCGGCCAGCGCGCCGGTCAGACAGCCGAGCGAGTCCGAGTCCCCCCGGGTGCAGGCGGCCCGGCGCAGGGCGGTGACGGGCTCGTCGGGGAAGAGCAGGAAGCAGTGCAGGGCCGTGGCGAGGGCCTCCTCGGCGATCCAGCCGTCGCCGGTGCTCTCACAGGGGTCGGTCTCCGGGGACGGGTGGCGCAGGGCGTCCTGGACGCGGGCCAGGGCGGTGAGGCACTCGTCCCAGCCGCGCTGGATGTACAGCTCCGGGGAGGAGTCGCCCGCGTGGCGCCAGAGGTCGCCGAGCCAGCGGGTGAGGTAGCGGTTGCTGTTCTCGTACGCGTAGCTGCGCAGTTGTCCGATCAGGCCCATCGGTTCCGCGCCCTGCGCCAGCAGGTACACCGCGCGGGCCGTCAGGTCGGACGCGGCGAGCGCGGTGGGGTGCCCGTGGGTGAGGGCGGCCTGGAGCTGGGCGGCTCCGGCGCGCTGTTCCTCGCTCAGGCCGGGGACGAGTCCGACGGGCGTGACGCGCATGTTGGCGCCGCAGCCCTTGGAACCGGTCTGGCTGGCCTCCTGCCACAGGCGGTCGCTGTCGAGCATCCGGCAGGCGGTCATGCAGGTGCGGCCGGGGGCGCGGTTGTTGTCGGGAGAGTGGTACCAGTCGACGAACTCGTCGCGCACCGGCCGCACCAGGCGCAACGGCGTGAGCAGTCCGCGGTCCGTGGCGGTGCGGATCCCGCGCCCGAGGGCCAGGGTCATCTGGGTGTCGTCGGTGACGATCGCCGGCTTCGGCAGCCGCATCTGGCGCCACGGGCCGCACTTGGCGAGGATCGACGGGACGTTGTTGAACTCGGTCGGAAAGCCCAGCGCGTCGCCGAGCGCGAGCCCGGTCAGCGCGCCGGTGGCGGCCTGTTTGGTGAGGGTCCTGGTCACGATCATGTGCTTCTTCCTTCCGGTCGCAGCAGTGGGGGGTGCAGAGCGGTGGCGGCGCCCGCCCGGTGGAGGGCGGCCGGCTTTCCCCGCCCGCCGGTGCGGCGCGGTGATCCCTCCACGGCCTGGACGAAGCCGGGCGTGGTGAGGACCTTGCGCCGGAAGTTGGGCCGGTCCAGCTCGACGTCCCAGACCGTCTCGTACACCTGCTGGAGCTCGCCCAGGGTGAACTCGGGCGGGCAGAACGCGGTGGCCAGACAGGTGTACTCGAGCTTGGCGCCGATCCGGGCCCGGGCGTCGGCGAGGATCAGGTCGTGGTCGAAGGCGAGCGTGCCGAGCTCTCCGGCGTCCCACCACCGGGCGCTGGCCGCGTCGCCGCCGCCGCGCGGTTCGGGCAGGTCGGGGACGAGTGCGGCGTAGGCGACGGAGACGACCCGCATCCTCGGGTCGCGGTCCGGCTCGCTGTAGGTGCCCAGTTGCTCCAGGTGGAGGCCCGAGACGGTGTCCTCGGTCAGCCCGGTCTCCTCGGCCAGCTCCCTGCGGGCCGCGGTCCCGGCGGACTCCCGGGGCAGCACGAAGCCGCCGGGCAGTGCCCAGTGGCCCTTGTACGGGTCCTCGCCGCGTTCGACGAGCAGGACGTTCAGCCGGGACTCGCGGACGGTGAAGACGGCGAGGTCGACGGTGACGGCGAAGGGCTCGAAGGCGTGCGGGTCGTACCCCTCGGGGGCTGCGGCGTCGCTCATCGTCGCTCCGGAAGGGGTGCGGCGAAGTCCCAGCCGTCGGCGAGCAGGGCGTCGACGGCCGTGACGGCCGCGGCCAGCCGTTCCGGCCGGCTGCCGGTGACCTCGGTGAACGCCCTTCCGGTGCGGGTGAGTTCGGCCCGGAACCGGTCGGTCATCCAGGGCCGCAGCTCCTCGCCGTCGCGCAGTCCGTCGTCCTCGAAGGCGACGCCCTCGTGGTCGGTGAGCAGCCACAGGTGGTGGGCGACCCGGTCGGCGGTCCGCTCGACCAGGGGGTTGCGTCCGCCGACGTACCGCTCGTGCCACACGGTCGTGGCGAAGGAGTCCGTGTCGCAGACGAGCAGCGGGGAGCCGGTGCGGGCGGCGGCCTCCTCGCGGGCGTTCTGGGTCTCGGCGATGAGGGGGAAGTCGTGCGTGGTGAAGGAGACGTCCTCCCACTGGGCCTCGGGCCACCGGGCACGCAGCGCGGCGAGCTTCTGCTCGCTGAACTCGCGCCCGTACTCGGCGACGTAGCCGGTGTGCGCCCAGATGCCGCCGCGCTGCCGGTAGTGCGCGGCGAGGTCGCGGGCCAGGGTGGTGGTGCCGGTGGACTCGGCGCCGAGGACGACGACCCGGCGGGTGAGCGCCGCCCGGACCGGGGGTTCGAGGAAGTCCCAGCAGCCGGCCGGGTCCGCGCGGACGGCGGTGCCGGAGACCGGGAAGACCGTGCGGCCGGGGTCCACGCAGACGGACTCGGCGCCGAAGCGGCGGGCGAGTTCGTCCCCGTACGACTCCGAGGTGAAGACGGCGTCCACAGGCTCGGGCACGGCCGCGGTGAAGACGGCCATGTGGGCGTCCCAGATCGCCGGGTCGTGGAGATCCATCCGGGTGTCGTCGACGGCGCCCACCACCGCCACGTCCGGGTGCACCTCCCGCATCCAGGCGACCCGGTCCGCGAGGGAGACGGATTCCACCGAGGCGGCACAGACCAGCACGGTCAGCCGCTCGCAGCGGTCCCTGGCGGTGCGGACGAGGTGGTGGTGGCCGGCGTGCGGCGGATAGAACTTCCCGAGCACCAGGCCGTGTGCGAAACGCTTCATGCCACGGCCTCCACGGGCTCCGGGGCGCGGACGGTGAGATCCCGTCTCCAGTTGCGCAGGCCGATCAGGCACAGCGTGAGGAAGCCCACGTACAGCAGCGAGGTCAGATAGAGCTCCTTGTACGCGTACAGCGGGATGTAGACCACGTCGGCGGCGATCCACAGCCACCACGACTCGACGAGCTTCCTGCACTGCCCGTACGTCGCCGCCAGTGACAGGGCCGTGGTCAGGGCGTCCCAGAACGGCACCGTCGAGTCGGTGGCCCGGTCGAGCAGGACGGTCAGTGCGAGGGTCCCCACCGCCCCTGCCGCGAGCAGCCCGGTCCACTCGGTGCGGATGGTGCGCCGCACCGGCAGGCCGTCCGTCCCTGGTCCACCCCCGTGGGTCCAGGTCCACCAGCCGTACGCGGCAAGGGCGATGAAGACGATCTGGAGGCCCGCGTCCGCGTACAGACCGGACTGGGCGAACAGCAGGATGAAGAAGACGTTGTTGGCGATGCCGATCGGCCAGTTGGCGAGGTGCTGGCGGGCCACGAGCCAGACGCACAGCGCTCCGCTGCCGAAGCCCAGCACCTCGGTCCAGCTGACCGGGGTGTCCAGAACCGTCACCAGGGGTTGCTGCAGGGGATCGAGTACATCCGCGAGACTCACACCCACCTCCTTAATAGTCACTCTGACTATAAAGGTAGAACGAGGGCAGCAAAAGGCCCGCGGCCGGTTCCTGTTCGAAAATCGAAAATCGAAAACCAGAACCGGCCGCGGGCCGTGAGCGGTACGGTCCGCAGAACCTGCGGACCCTGCGGGGTGGTCTACAGACCGACCTCGCGCATCAGCATGCCCACTTCGGTGTTGGTGAGCCGGCGCAGCCAGCCCGACTTCTGGTCGCCCAGCGGGATCGGCCCGAAGGACGTGCGCACGAGCCGCTCGACGGGGAAGCCGGCCTCGGCCAGCATCCGGCGGACGATGTGCTTGCGGCCCTCGTGGAGAGTCACCTCGACGAGGTAGTTCTTGCCGGTGTTCTCGACGACACGGAAGTGGTCGGCGCGGGCGTACCCGTCCTCCAGCTGGATGCCGTCCTTGAGCCGCTTGCCCAGGTCGCGCGGGAGCGGGCCCTGGATGGCGGCGAGGTAGGTCTTCTTCACGCCGTACTTGGGGTGGGTGAGACGGTGGGCCAGCTCGCCGTGGTTGGTGAGCATGATGATGCCCTCGGTCTCGGTGTCCAGCCGGCCGACGTGGAAGAGACGCGTCTCACGGTTGGTGACGTAGTCGCCGAGGCACTGACGGCCGTCCGGGTCCTCCATGGAGGAGACGACGCCGGCCGGCTTGTTCAGCGCGAAGAAGAGGTGCGACTGGGTGGCGACGGTCAGGCCGTCCACCTTGATCTCGTCGTGGTTCACGTCGACGCGCATGCCCTGCTCGACGACGATCTCGCCGTTCACCTCGACGCGGGACTGCTCGATGAGCTCCTCGCACGCGCGGCGCGAGCCCATGCCGGCCCGGGCGAGGATCTTCTGCAGCCGCTCGCCCTCCTGCTCGGCGCCCGGGTGGGTCTTGGGCGTCTTGATCTCGGGCTTGTCCGCGTACCTGTCGCGGTTGCGCTGCTCGATCTTGGCGTCGAGCTCGCGCGAGCGGGCGGGGGAGCCGTACGGGGCACGCCGGCCGCCACCCCTGGACCCGGCCGACGCCGCCTTCGGGCCGCCCTTGGCACCGCCGCGGGCGGACTCGCCGCGGCCCTTGCGGGTGCCGCCGTCGCCGCCCGGCTTGTCGTTGCCGACGTCGTAGCGGCGCTCCTCGGGGCGGGGGCGGCGGGGGCGCTGCTCCTGATTGTCGTCGCGCCCGGAGCCGGGGGTCCGGGCGTTCGGGTTGCTGTTCCTGCCCGTGCCGGAGTTGTTCCTGCTGCTCCTGCCGCCGCCGCTGCCGCCGCTCCTGGCGCCGCCGCCGCTGTTGCCGCCACTCCTGCCGCCGGCGCCGCTGCTGCCGCTGTTCCTGCCACTGCTTCGCATCAAAATTCCGTCTTGTCGTGTGCGTGAGTATCCGGGGTGTCCGGTGCGTCCGGATCGAACGACGGCACACCCTCTAGCGTCTCAGCCTCGATCGCGTCCGCCTCGGGGAGGAAGGGCGCGAGCTCCGGGAGCTCGTCCAGGCCACGCAGGCCCATTCGCTCCAGAAAGTAGTTCGTCGTCCTGTACAGGATCGCACCTGTTTCGGGTTCCGCGCCCGCTTCCTCTACCAGACCCCTCTGGAGCAGGGTCCGCATGACCCCGTCACAGTTCACGCCGCGCACCGCGGAGACCCTCGACCGGCTCACCGGTTGGCGGTACGCGACCACCGCGAGGGTCTCCAGCGCCGCCTGCGTGAGACGGGCGTGCTGGCCGTCCAGGACGAAGCCCTCGACCGCCGGCGCGTACTCCGGGCGCGTGTAGAAGCGCCAGCCGCCCGCGACCAGCCTGAGGTCGAAACCGCGGCGCTGCACGGTGTACTCGTCGGCCAGTTCCCGCAGCGCGTCCGCGACGGCCCGCCGGGGCCGCTCCAGCACCTTGGCCAGGTGCTCCTCGGTGGCCGGCTCGTCGACGACCATGAGGACGGCCTCCAGCGCGGGCTTCAGATCGAGGTCCGCCACGACGGTGGGACCGGTGACGTCCTGCTCGCTCATGCCTTCACATCCTGCCGCTCGTCCTGCACGTCCTGCACGTCCGGTGTCTCCTGGTCGAACTCGTCCGTCACGACGGGCTCGGCCCCCCGCTCCCCCACCCAGCGCACCATGAGCTCGCCGAGCGCCTCGTCCTGGTCCAGGGCGACGGCCTTCTCCCGGTAGAGCTCCAGCAGGGCGAGAAACCGCGCGACGACGGTGAGGGTGTCCGGGGCGTCCTCGGTGAGCACCCGGAAGCTGAGCTCCCCCGCCTCGCGCACCCGCGCCACCACGATCCCGGCCTGCTCGCGGACGCTGACCAGGGGGGCGTGGATGTGGTCGACGTAGACCTGCGGCTTGAGCTTCGGCTGCATCGCCTTCACGGCGAGTCGTGCGAAGCCCTCGGCGCCGATGCTGATGACGACGTCGGGCAGCAGTTCGGCGTGGTGCGGTTCCAGGCCGACGGTACGGGGATAGCGCCGGCCCTCCGATTCGAGGCGGGCGCTGAAGATCTCGGCGATGCGCTTGTACGCGCGGTACTGCAGCAGCCTCGCGAACAGCAGGTCCCTGGCCTCCAGGAGCGCCAGGTCGCCCTCGTCCTCCACCTCGGCGGCAGGCAGCAGCCGGGCGGCCTTCAGATCGAGGAGGGTCGCGGCGACGACGAGGAACTCGGTGGTCTGGTCGAGGTCCCAGTCCGGACCCATGGCCCGGATGTGGGCCATGAACTCGTCGGTCACCTTCGACAGGGCGACTTCGGTCACATCCAGCTTGTGCTTCGAGATGAGCTGGAGCAGGAGATCGAAGGGCCCCTCGAAGTTCGCCAGCCGGACGGTGAAACGCCCGTCGCCGGGGGCGGGAGCAGGGGCGGGGGCGGGGGCGGGGGCGGGAGCAGGAGTGGGGGCCGCAGCAGGGGCGGGATCCGAGGCGCCGGGCCCCACCGCCGGGGCTGCGTCCACCACCGGATCCGCGGCGAGACCGTCCGTGCCCGGCCCGTCCCCGGGGACGGGCCCACCGCCCGGCCCGCGGCCCAGGGAGCGGCGGGAGGTGCGGGCGGGCTGGTCGGGTGTCGGCATGGAGATCCAGGGTGCGACGGGAAACGGACGGCGGCGGCCCGAACAGTACGGTACGGGACGGGCCGCACCGCTCGGCCGACGGCCGCCCTCCGGGCAGGCTACCGGCGCCGCACCGCTCAGCGGCCGCGCAGCCGCCGTACGAGGATGCTCGCGTCGCCCCGTGACTCCAGGTCCGCGAGAACCACGGCGACGGCCTCACGGACGATGCGTCCGCGGTCGACGGCCAGGCCGTGCTCGCCGCGCAGCACGAGCCGCGCGTGTTCGAGGTCCATCAGCTCCTCGGCGGAGACGTAGACCGTGATCTTCTCGTCGTGGCGCTCCCGGCCGCTGGGCCGCCGGTTCGCCCCGCGTCCGCCGCCCCGTCTGCGCTGCTGCTGTACGACGGGGGCGGGCACCGGTTCCTGCGAGGACGGCGGCTGCGGCCGACGCCCGGCCTGTGCGGCCACCGCGACACGGTCGTTCTCACCGCCGCGGCTGCGCGAGGCTCCGGCGCCGGCGTCGGTGTCCGCCGCGGAGTGCTCCTCCTGCGAGGAGGGGGCCGCGCCTGCGGAGGCCTCGGAGCCCTCCCCCTGCGTGCCGGCCCCGGAATCCCCTTCGCCGGCCGGAGCCGGGACCCGGGCCTCGCCGTTCGCCTTGCGCCGTCGCTCCGCGGGGGACGAGGACTGCAGCCCCATCCCCCCGGTGGTACGGAACAGTTCGTCGGCCCCGGGCAGACTCACTCGGCGTGACACCGGGCGAGCACCTCCCTGGCGAGCTGGCGATAGGCGGCGGCACCGACCGAGTTGGAGGCGTACGTGGTGATGGGCTCACCGGCGACCGTGGTCTCCGGGAAGCGGACCGTACGCCCGATGACCGTGTGGTAGACGTGCTCGTCGAACGCCTCGACGACCCGTGCGAGGACCTCACGGCTGTGCACCGTGCGGGAGTCGTACATGGTGGCGAGGATGCCGTCGAGCTCCAGGTCGGGGTTGAGCCGCTCCTGGACCTTCTCGATGGTCTCGGTGAGCAGCGCCACACCGCGCAGCGCGAAGAACTCGCACTCGAGCGGCACTATCACCTTGTGCGCGGCGGTCAGCGCGTTCACCGTGAGCAGGCCGAGCGAGGGCTGACAGTCGATCACGATGTAGTCGTAGTCGGCCATCAGCGGCTTCAGGGCGCGCTGCAGCGTGGACTCGCGGGCCACCTCGCTGACCAGCTGGACCTCGGCGGCCGACAGGTCGATGTTGCTCGGCAGCAGGTCCATGTTGGGCACGGCGGTCTTCAGGAGGACCTCGTCGGCCGCCATGCCCCGCTCCATGAGCAGGTTGTAGACGGTGAGGTCGAGCTCCATCGGGTTGACGCCGAGGCCGACCGACAGGGCTCCCTGCGGGTCGAAGTCGACGAGCAGGACACGCCGGCCGTACTCCGCGAGCGCGGCGCCCAGGTTGATGGTCGACGTGGTCTTGCCGACGCCGCCCTTCTGGTTGCACATCGCGATGATCTTCGCGGGACCGTGATCGGTCAGCGGGCCCGGAATCGGGAAGTAGGGCAGGGGCCGGCCGGTCGGGCCGATCCGCTCACGGCGCTGCCGGGCGGCGTCGGGCGCGAGGGTGGCCGCGTACTCCGGATCGGGCTCGTACTCGGCGTCTGGGTCGTAGAAGTGCCCCTGGGGCGCTTCGTCGAAGTCGGCGAAGTGGGCGGTGTCCCGGCCACTCTCGTTGCCGGCCATGGCGTTCACGTGTAGGCCGTCCATCATCTGGGGGGCTGTCGTCATGTGCTGGTGGGTGGCGAAGGTGCGGACAGCGACGGAGCCGACAGCCTCCAGCCCGTTCGGGCTCTGGCCCCGCGCCGGCATCCCTGGATGAACACCCCCGGGAGTAAATGTCGACTCATTCACAAGTCGTCTTACCTCCTTGGACGTGACCAGGAAACTTATCGATAGGTCAGCGTGGCACCATGCCGACGATTGGCGACTCTATGGCGTGTCACCGGTCCGCAGCAACACAATCCGCCGGACCCGGCCCGTTGTGTCGGCAATCGAACACCCCGCTGTCAAGGGCACGCAGCCCCTCGGGCGCACTTTTCGCGGGGGCACGAATCGGTTAAAGGGTTACGTTCGAGGCGAGTTGCGCGGGGCCTTCACAGGGCCCCGCACACGTCCGGCCGGACCTTGCTCGGCAAGGTCCGGCCGGACGCACGAGGTTGACGGAAAGGGTTGCCCCCCTCAGCCGAGAAGCGTGCTCAGTTCGACGTGGTCGAGGTCGTGCGCCTCGGCCACCTCGCGGTAAACGACCTGCCCGTCATGGGTGTTGAGGCCCTTGGCGAGCGCGGCGTCCCGGCGCAGCGCCTCGGCCCAGCCGCGGTTCGCGAGCTCCACGATGTAGGGCAGCGTCGCGTTGGTGAGGGCGTACGTGGAGGTGTTCGGGACCGCGCCCGGCATGTTCGCGACGCAGTAGAAGACCGAGTCGTGAACCATGAAGGTCGGCTCGGCGTGCGTCGTCGGGTGCGAGTCCTCGAAGCAACCGCCCTGATCAATTGCAATGTCGACAAGTACACTTCCGGGCTTCATCTTGGCGACGAGCTCGTTGGTGACCAGCTTCGGGGCCTTCGCGCCGGGGATCAACACGGCACCGACGACGAGGTCGGCCTCGATGACGGCCTTCTCCAGTTCGAAGGCGTTGGAGACGACGGTCTGCACCTTCGTACCGAAGATCCTGTCGGCCTCGCGGAGCTTGTTGATGTCCTTGTCGAGCAGCGTGACGTGGAAGCCGAGACCGACGGCGATCTGCGTGGCGTTCCAACCGGAGACGCCGCCGCCGATGACGACGGCCTTGCCCGCCGCCGTGCCCGGGACGCCGCCGGGCAGCACACCGCGGCCGCCGACCGAACGCATCAGGTGGTACGCGCCGACCTGCGGGGCCAGCCGGCCCGCGACCTCGGACATCGGGGCGAGCAGCGGCAGCGCGCGGTTCGCGGTCTCGACGGTCTCGTAGGCGATGGCGGTGGTGCCGGACTCCAGCAGCGCGTCCGTGCACGCCCGGGAGGCGGCGAGGTGCAGGTACGTGAAGAGGGTCTGGCCCTTGCGGAGCCGGTGGTACTCCTCGGCGACCGGCTCCTTGACCTTCAGCAGCAGGTCCGCGGTGGCCCAGACCTCGTCGGCGGTGGGCAGGATCTGCGCCCCGGCGGCGACGTACTCCTCGTCCGTGATGGAGGAGCCGGCCCCTGCGTTCTCCTCGACGACGACCTGGTGGCCGTGGCGGACGAGCTCGTGCACACCGGCAGGCGTGATCGCCACGCGGAACTCGTTGTTCTTGACTTCGCGGGGGATGCCGACCTTCACGTCGATCACGGTCCTTGACTCAGAGGGTTATCCGGGCATGGCTATACATACCCGGACAGACGCAGCGTAAATGGAGACACCGCGAACACCCGCGGCAGAGCCAGTCTAATGAAGGGGTTCTCGCTGTCTAGCCTTACAAAGCATTAATTTTCTGTCGCCGCACTACGGATTTCGTAGGCTGCGCTCTCCTCGCCCAGCAATCTCTCGGCCGCACCCCTGTGCAGCCCCGCAGCTGCGGGGTCACCGAGGCGGTCGAGGGTGTCGGCCAGCCGGAGCTCCAGGGCGGCCTGCAGGCGCAGGTCCTTGGCCTGGCGCGCCCACTGCACGGCCTCACGGCACGTCTGCAGCGACTCCTGCGGACGGCCCGCGTACTCCTGGACCCGGGCGACCTCGCTGAGAGCCCGCGCCTGCGCGGGCAGATCGCCGAGCCTGCGGTAGCCGGCCGCCGCCGCCCGCCAGTTCCGCAGCGCCTCGCCGTACCGTCCGGCGTAGGTGTGGACGGTGCCGAGCCGCCCGTAGAGCCGCGCCTCGTCGGCCCGCTCACCCTGGGTGAGCCGCTGGGCGAGCGCCCGTCCGTACCAGTCCGAGGCCCGGTGGAAGTCGCCCAGCTCCGCGTAGGCGCCGCCTACGGATTCCATGGCGCGGCCGGTGGCGTACGGATCCTTCGCGGCCCGTCCGGCGTCCAGTGCGGCCCGGTAGCGGGCCAGCGCCTCCCGGGTCCGGCCGGTCCCGGCGTCCAGATCGGCGAGGTTGAGCAGGGCGGCCGCCCGCTCCCGGGGCAGATCGCGGCGCTCGGCGACGGCCAGCACCAGACCGTGCAGTCCGTAGAGCTCGGGGGCGGCCGCCTCGGTGCCCTCGTGCGCGGCCAGCGCCCGCACCAGCGCGGCCACCAACCGCCGCGCCAGAGTGTCCAGTTCACCGTCCTCGACGGCGATCCGGGCGGAGGCGAGCAGCGCGGGCCGACGGCTCCGCAGCCATGCGGCGGCAGCCTCGGGGGCCGGGAACCGCAACGAGCGCGGCAGCCCGGCCAGTTTGCGCCGGGCCGGGGAGCCCTCCGGTTCGGTGACCGCCCGGCAGGACTGGAGCAGACGCACGGTGCGCTCCAGCATCCGGGCCCGGGCGAGCTGGATCTCGGCCGGGCGGTCCCGGTCCTCCAGCAGCGCCCGCAGCAGCGCCGAGAGGCAGCCGGGCACCTCGTACTGCGGCTGCTCGGCCCCGTCGCTGCGCAGCAGCCCGAGCCGCACGAAGTCGTCGAGGGTGGTCCGGGCGGCCGAGACGGAGCAGCCGGCCAGCGCCGAGGCGGTGTGGGCGTCGGCGAGCCCGGCCGGGGCGAGGGCGAGCAGACGCAGTATCCGGGCGGCGGTCGTCGGCAGGGAGTCGTGGACCAGCCGGAAGGCACGGGCCAGCGGGCGGGCGCCGGTGGGCTGCTCGGTGTCGTCCGGCAGCTCCCGCAGCTGCTTGGTGACATCGGCGACCGAGGCCGTCGGGTGCGTGGCCAGCCAGCCCCCGAGCATGACCAGGGCGGCGGGCTGCCCACCGCACTCCTCCGCCAGCGTCTCGGCCGTCAACGGGTCGACGGTGATCCTCACCTGGCCGATCGCACGGGCGAGCAGTGCGACAGCGGAGCCGGCGTCCAGACCGCCGATGGTGCAGGGCCGGACGCCGGGGATGCCGGTCAGCGGGCCCTGCGCGGTGGCGATGACGAGGCAGTCCGGGTTGTCCGGGAGCAGCGGGTCGACCTGCTCCGCGTCGGGGGCGTCGTCGAGCAGGAGCAGGACGCGGCGTACGGCGAGCGCCTCGCGGACCATCTCGGAGAGTTCGTCCGCGTCCGCTCCGGGCGGTCCGGCCACGCCCAGTCCGCGCAGCAGTTCACGCGCGGCGCGTTCGGCGGGGACGGGGGTGCCGCCGGGTTCGGTGAGCCGGACCCGGATCATTCCGTCGGGGTAGTCGCCCGTGCAGAGCAGCCGGCGGGTGAGTTCACCGGCCAGTGCGCTGCGGCCGGAACCGGGGCGTCCGGCGATCAGCAGGACCCGGGCCCGGCCGCTCTTGCGACCGGCCATGGTGTCCAGTCCGGCCCGTTCGATATCGGCCCGCAGTTCCTTCAACTCGCGCTCGCGACCGAAGAATCGGGGTGGTTCGACGGCGGCCGGCTCCTCGGTCCCCGCTGCCTCGGCCGGGCCGCTGGTGTCCACCGCCTGATCCGTCACGGGCCACGCTCCACTTCGCTGCACGCGTCGCCCGCCGGGACTCCGGTCAGGGCATTCAGAGCGTAGTTCAGGCGAGTGAGCGAACCGGGTGGAGCGCGACGGGGAGGTCCCCCGATCGGATCAGCATCTTTTCCGATCGGGGGATACCGGGGAGTGTCCGCACGAGTCGCGAGAGCGCCGCCCCGTGCGGATGGTCCCGACGGCCCGTCAGGCCTCGAACGGCCGGGCGGGCCAGGGCGCCTCCGCGGGCCGCAGCGAGTCGGTTCCGTCACCCGCGAGCACCGCCGCGAGCGAGAGCACCCCCACCACCAGGCAGTTGTTGTGCAGGTCCCCGGCGAGGACACCCCGCACGAGTTCCTGGAGTGGCACCCGGGCGAGCTGCATGTCGGCCTCCTCCTCGGAGACGGCGAAGCGCTCCCCGTCCGCCTCGGAGATGTTCCGGGCGAGGAAGATCCGTACGGCTTCGTCGCAGCCGCCGGGCGTCGTGTAGACGTCGGTCAGCACGCGCCAGTCCTCGGCCTTGACGTACGCCTCCTCGTAGAGCTCGCGCTGCGCGGCGTGCAGCGGGTTCTCGCCGGGGACGTCGAGGAGCCCGGCCGGAATCTCCCACAGCTTGTGACGCACCGGGTGGCGGTACTGGCGCAGCACGAGGACGCGGTCCTCGTCGTCGAGCGCGAGCACGGCGACCGAGCCGGGGTGGACCTGGTAGTCACGGCGCGCGACCGTGCCGTCGGGCATCTCCACGTCGTCGGTGCGGACGCTGGTCTTGTTGCCCCGGAACGGAGTCTCGGTCGCGGTGACCGGCCATTCCTCGGGCGTGTCCTGGAAACCCATCTACGTCCTCCCACAAAAAACAGTGACCGGGGTACGCGTCCTCGAAGGATGCGTACCCCGGTCAACCGTAACGCCTGCGGGGATGCCGTTACTTGCGCGGCTCGGCGCCCGTCTTGCGTGCGACGGCCGCCTTCACCAGGCCCGCGAAGAGCGGGTGCGGGCGGGTCGGGCGGGAGCGCAGCTCGGGGTGCGCCTGCGTGGCGACCAGGTAGGGGTGGACCTCGCGCGGGTACTCGACGTACTCGACGAGCTTGTTGTCCGGGGAGGTGCCGGAGAAGACCAGACCGGCCTTCTTCTCCAGCTCGGCGCGGTAGGCGTTGTTGACCTCGTAGCGGTGACGGTGACGCTCGTCCACGTACGGCTGGTCGTCGTAGGCCTCACGGACCAGCGAGCCCTCGGCGAGCTTCGCCGGGTACAGGCCGAGGCGCATGGTGCCGCCCAGGTCGCCCGCGCCCTCGACGTACGCCAGCTGCTCCTCCATCGTCGAGATGACGGGGTGGGCGGTGGCGGCGTCGAACTCGGTGGAGTTGGCGTCGGGGATGCCGGCGAGGTTGCGCGCCGCCTCGATCACGATGCACTGCAGGCCCAGGCACAGGCCGAGCAGCGGCACCTTGTTCTCACGGGCGTACTGGATGGCGCCGACCTTGCCGATGACGCCGCGCTCTCCGAAGCCGCCGGGGATGCAGATGGCGTCGACGTCACCGAGCTGGTTCTTGGCTCCGGCCGGGGTCTTGCAGTCGTCGGACGCGACCCACTTGACCTTGACACGGGCCTTGTTGGCGAAGCCGCCCGCCCGGATGGCCTCGGTGACCGAGAGGTAGGCGTCGGGCAGGTCGATGTACTTGCCGACCAGCGCGACGGTGACCTCGTGGTCGGGGTTGTGGACGCGGTCCAGCAGGTCGCCCCAGGTGGTCCAGTCGACGTCGCGGAACGGCAGGTCGAGCTTGCGCACGACGTAGGCGTCCAGGCCCTCGGAGTGCAGCACCTTCGGGATGTCGTAGATCGACTTCGCGTCCGGGCAGGCCACCACGGCGGCTTCGTCGACGTCGCACATCAGCGAGATCTTGCGCTTGATGGCGGTCGGCACCTCGCGGTCGGCGCGGAGCACGATGGCGTCCGGCTGGATACCGATGTTGCGCAGCGCCGCCACCGAGTGCTGGGTCGGCTTGGTCTTGAGCTCGCCGGACGGCCCGATGTAGGGCAGCAGCGAGATATGCACGACGAAGACGTTGTCCCGGCCGACCTCGTGGCGGACCTGGCGGACGGTCTCCAGGAACGGCAGCGACTCGATGTCGCCGACCGTGCCGCCGACCTCGGTGATGACGACGTCGACGTCGTCGGTGGCCATGCGGCGGATGCGGTGCTTGATCTCGTTGGTGATGTGCGGGATGACCTGCACGGTGTCACCGAGGTACTCGCCGCGCCGCTCCTTGGCGATGACCTGCGAGTAGACCTGGCCGGTGGTGACGTTGGCGGAACCGTCGAGGTCCACGTCCAGGAAGCGCTCGTAGTGGCCGATGTCCAGGTCGGTCTCGGCGCCGTCGTTGGTGACGAACACCTCGCCGTGCTGGAAGGGGTTCATCGTGCCCGGGTCGACGTTCAGGTACGGGTCGAGCTTCTGCATGGTGACCCGGAGGCCGCGCGCCTTGAGCAGGGCACCGAGGCTGGAGGCAGTCAGACCCTTGCCGAGGGAAGAGGCGACACCCCCGGTGACGAAGATGTGCTTGGTCGTCGTGGATGTGGGCTGCATAGCCAAAGGGGGCTCCCGTGGTCGCGATCGTGAGGTGCGTACCGGCATTCCCATCCGGAAGAATCCGGAGGTGCCGTCGCTGCGGTTCGGGGGCCTCGTCTGCTCTCGCTGACGACCACCGTCCACGGGCTACCAGGGTAACAGCGACGAGAGGAGCCTGCTTCCGGCCACTCCCGGGGCACGGGATCCACGCACGTCCCTCACACCCCACCCGTTCGGCTCACCTCTGTTGTCAAGTGCGTCGCGCGGATCACCCGGGTGCGTCGTATCCTGCTCGGACACTCGCTCCGGGCGAGGTAAGAGCTCGCAGGTCCCCCACATCAACCCCTTGCAACGACCTCTTGACCCGCAGTAAGCGCCCCACGGGGCGACATGGCCGTTCGACTGGAGATGCACGTGGCCGGGCGCATCGAGGATTACGCACTCATCGGAGACATGCAGACCGCCGCCCTGGTCTGCCGGGACGGCACGGCCGACTGGCTGTGCCTGCCCCGCTTCGACTCACACGCCGTCTTCGCGGGGCTGCTGGGCACCGAGGAGCACGGCTTCTGGCGCCTGGCACCGGCCCGCGCGGAGGGCGCGGAACCGGCGCCGGCGGACCGTCGCCGCTACCGCGGGGACTCACTGATCCTGGAATCGGAATGGGACACGCCGCGCGGCACGGTCAGAGTGACCGATTTCATGCCGCCGCGCGACGGCGCGCCCCAGCTGATCCGGATCGTGGAGGGAATCAGCGGCCGGGTGCCGATGCGCTCGGAGCTGCGGATGCGGTTCAGCTACGGGCGCGTCACCCCGTGGGTGCACAAGGTGGACGGCCGTACGGTGGCCGTCGCCGGCCCCGACTCGGTCTGGTACGACACCCCTGCGGAGACGTACGGCGAGAACCTGACGACGTACTCCGACTTCACCGTCGCCCCCGGGGACCGGATCGCGTTCACCATCAGCTGGCAGCCCTCGCACCACGAGCCGCCCGCGCTCCCGGACCCGGAGGGCTCGCTGGAGGCCACCGCGGACTTCTGGCGCGAGTGGGTCGAGCAGTGCACGTACCACGGCCCCTACCGCGAGGCCGTGGTCCGCTCGCTGATCACCCTGAAGGCTCTGACGTACGCGCCGACCGGCGGCATCGTCGCCGCGCCGACCACCTCCCTGCCGGAGGACATCGGCGGCTCCCGCAACTGGGACTACCGCTACACCTGGCTGCGCGACGCCGCGATCACCCTCTCCTCGCTGCTGCGCACGGGCTACCGCGAGGAGGCCCGTGCCTGGCGCGAGTGGCTGCTGCGTGCGGTCGCGGGCGACCCCGAGAACCTCCAGATCATGTACGGCATCGCGGGCGAGCGGGAGCTGGGCGAGGCCGAGCTGGAGTGGCTGCCCGGTTACGAGAACTCCGGCCCGGTCCGCGTCGGCAACGGCGCGGCGGGCCAGCTCCAGCTCGATGTGTACGGCGAGGTCACCGAGGCCCTGCACCTCGCGCACATGACGGGGCTGACCCGTAACGACTACGCGACCGGGCTCCAGCTCAAGCTGATCGAGTACCTGGAGAAGCACTGGGACGAACCGGACGAGGGCATCTGGGAGGTGCGCGGTCCGCGCCGGCACTTCGTGCACTCCAAGGTGATGGCCTGGGTCGCGGTCGACCGGACGATCAAGCTGATCGAGTCGGGCGACACGGACGGCCCGCTGGAGAAGTGGCGTGAGCTGCGCGACGACATCCACCGCGACGTCTGCGAACGGGGTTACGACAAGGAGCGCAACACCTTCACCCAGTCCTACGGGTCGAAGGAGCTGGACGCGTCCCTGCTGCTGATCCCGCAGATGGGGTTCCTGCCGCCCGACGACAAGCGGGTCATCGGCACCATCGAGGCGATCCAGCGGGAGCTGTCCACCGAGGACGGCTTCGTGCTCCGCTACCCCACCTCGGGTGAGAACGCGGGTGTGGACGGCCTGGAGGGCGACGAGGGCGCGTTCCTGGCGTGTTCGTTCTGGCTGGCGGACGACCTGGCGATGATCGGCCGGGTCGACGAGGCCCGCCAGCTCTTCGAGCGCCTGCTGTCCCTGCGCAACGACCTGGGCCTGCTGGCCGAGGAGTGGGACGCGCGGCTGCAGCGGCAGGTGGGCAACTTCCCGCAGGCGTTCAGCCATGTGCCGCTGATCGACACGGCGCTGCGGCTGACGGCGAGCGGGGCGTACGTGGGCTGACGGGCTGTGGGATCCCAGATCCCCTGTCCTCGTCCCAGCGGTGGTGTCCACCGCGTGGCCAATAGGACAGGGGGATGGGATTCATGCCCAGTGTGCGAGTAGTTCCCCTCTTTGTGTACAGGACCTCCCCGGTCGTCGTCTGCGTACGCGGCAGGGGCAGGACTTCGGCGTCCGGCGGCCAGTGGGGCGCCTCGGAACGCACGGGGTTGATGGTCTGATGGGTACAGCGGTGGCCGCACCGGTACGGCTGAGTGTCCGGCGTGATGACGTGGCCGTGGTGGATGACCTGGAGTGGTCGTCGGTGCCGCTCGGGCTGCTGCGGGAGGCTCGGCCCTGGCGGACGTTCCGCTGGTTCAAGGGACAGCAGCACTATTCGGGCACGTACTGGTCGGCCACCATGGGCGACCACGTGATCTACGAGTCGCGGCTGGAGCTGGGGCGGCTGCTGTTCGCTGACTTCGCCCCAGAGGTGCGGCACATCGTCGCCCAGCCGTTCCTGCTCAAGACCGATGTTGACGGCAAGATCCGCAAGCACATCCCGGACTACCTGCTGCTGACAGACGACGGCCCGGTGGTCGTGGACGTCAAGCCGCGCCGCTGGCTTCAGAAGCCGGAGGTCGCCTTCACCTTCGCCTGGACGCGCGAGGCGGTCGCGTCGCGCGGGTGGCAGTACGAGGTGTGGAGCGAGCCGGATCCTCACGTGCTGGAGAACATCCGGTTTCTGGCCGGCTACCGCCGCGACTGACTGTTCGACCCTGATCTGGTGGCCGCGCTGCGGACCGCTGATCTGGACGGGATGCCGCTGGGCGATGCCTTCCGGCTGCTGCCGGAGTGTCCCCAGCCGCTGGTGAAGTCCGCGGTGCTGCACCTGTTGTGGTCCGGGCATGTGACGACCGCACTGGACCGGCCGCTGAGCGCTGCGCACGTGTTGCGGAGGGCCGCATGAGCGGGGCGGCGACGAAGCTGGGGGTCGGCACGCACTTCCGGCTGGACGGCGAGACGGTCGAGGTTGTGGAGTTCGCCAGCCTGGCCACGGGCATGGAGGTCGTCCTCAAGGACGGACGCAACCGACTGGCCCGGATGTCGCTGCGCGAACTGCTGACCTCCGATCGCGTCGAGCTGATCCACGACAGGTCGGGCCCGTCTGCCGCCGATGACGAGGACGTCGCCGCGGTGGTGCTGAGCCGGCTGACCAAGGACGAGCAGAAGGACGTCCTGAAGCGGACCGCGCACGTCCGGGAAATGCTGACGGGCTATCGCTCTGGCAGCGAGCACCTTCCGCAGCCTAATGAACCGCGCCCTCAGTACGCCGCCGGGTTGCCGCTGAAGGCCCGGTATGAGGCCAAGGCGGTGGAGATGGGAGTAACCGAGCGCACGGTGCGCCGGTGGGCCCGCGCCTTCCGCGAATTCGGCGAGGCGGGGCTGGTGCCGAAGACCGCGCAGTCGGACGGCGGGCTGGGCAACGCCGACCCGCGCTGGGTTGAGGCCGCGGTAGAGGTGCTGAAGGAGTACGAGCGGGAGTCGCGGCCCTCGGTGAAGGTGGTGCTGGAAGAGGTCGAGGCCCGCGTCAAATCCACGTTCAAGCTGGTGAAGGTGCCGGTGCCACCGCGGACGACGGCATATCGGTGGATGCAGGAGCTGGAACGGCGCCATCCGACCTTCCGGCTGAGTACCCAGCGCAACCGGGACATCGCCGACCGCCCGCGGAAGGTCTACGGCAAGCTGCGGCCCACGCGGCCGGGCGAGTACGTGCTGATGGACACCACCCGGCTCGATGTGTTCGCCCTCGACCCTGTGACGTTGCGGTGGATGCAAGCGGAGCTGACCGTTGCGATGGACTGGTACACCCGCTGCATCATCGGCCTGCGGGTGACACCGGTGTCGACGAAGGCGATCGATGCCGCGGCCGTTCTCTATCAGGCATACCGTCCCCAGTTGGTTCCGGAGAGCTGGCCGAGAGAGGCCGCCTGGCCCGAGCACGGGATTCCGCGCGGGGTTCTGGTGGAGGCCGAGGCCGTCCACGGGCCCGTCACCGGGGTATGGGGGCCGAAGGTGGCGCCGGAGACGCTGATCGTCGACCACGGAAAGATCTACGTGTCGGCGCATCTGACCAGCGTCTGCCGCCGGATGGGGATCTCGGTGCAACCAGCGAGGCTGCGGACGGGCCGGGACAAGGGGCCGGTGGAGCGGTTCTTCCGCACCCTGCGGGAAGACCTGCTGCAGCGGCTGCCCGGCTACAAGGGACCGGACATCCACTCGCGTGGGCTGAACCCGGAGAAGGACGCCTTCTTCTTTCACCACGAGTTGGAGGCGATCATCCGCGAGTGGACCGCAGTGACGTATCACCGCAGGCACGCCCCCAGCCTGAACATGCCGCTGAGCGAGGAGGCTCTGCAGTTCGCCCGGCGCCTGGCCGCGAAGGAACACACCTACCCCGACGACCGGCTCGCCATCGCCCTGCTGCTGAAGCGATGGAACCTCGGCCTGGGAACATCCCTGGTCGAACGGCGGATGGCGCTGCGGCTCTCCCGTGAACAGACGGCCCTGGACCTCCCAGGAACGCCGGCCGACGACGTGCGGTCGCTGCCGTCGGTCGCCCGCGTGCTGTCCCTACCCGAGCAGCTGGCCCCTCCGCCGATCGAGACCGTCCAGGACCGGGAGCCGGAGGCGGGCGATGACGACGCCGACGGCCTGGAGGAACTGGAAGAGGAACTCGACTTCTACGCCACCGCCCTGAAGGACATCGATGACGACGAGTAAGCGGCCCCGGGCCCAGGGCGAGGAAGCCGATCTGCGCTCGCGACTGGACCACCTCACGCTGTCCCGCAAGGAGGGCTTCGGACGCCTGGCAGACGCACCGCCCCGGCCACGTCCGGAACCTCTGTCCCGTCGGCAGTTGAAGTCGCTGGGAGAGGCGGCCCTTGCCGAATACAACCGCGGGCGCCGAAAGTGGCATGCGAATCTCGGCCCGCTGGTGACACCGCAGATGGAAGAGCTGCACGTAGATCTCTCGGACATCTTCGACAGCAACGACCAGGACAGCGACAAGGTCAAGGGCGGTATCGCACTCGACGCCTTTCCCGGGCTGGGCAAGACCACAGCCGTGCTCGCTTTCTCCCGGAAACTCCACCGTCGCATCCTCCAGGAAGAAGGTCAACCGGGCCCGCTCTGCTGATGACCTCGGACAAGAACTAGGAACAAAAGGTGATGTCGTCCGCCGAAGACTCGATCACCTCGGAATCCCGCGCCGCCTGTTCGGCGTTCACAGCTGGCCCATCATGAATAGGAAACTAAGGGCTGTCCCGCAATTCCTGGTGGATCAGCGCGCGGCGTCAGATGCGGTGCATCGCAAGGCGGAGAGGCGCCCGCATACTGGATGTATTCGGGCGTTTCGACAACGCGGCGAGGTGCCGTAGCTGTCGTCGTGCGCCCGCCAGGAATTGCGGGACAGCCCTTAGACAGTTCCGTCCCAGCCGACATCAGGAAAGTAACGGAAGGGAACCTGCACGGATGGCTCCGCCTGCGGCGCTTCCAGATCCTCATGACCTTTCCCACGCTCACAACTGCCGCCGCATACCTCAAGGTCAGACCCAGCGCGCTCACCGGGCAGTTCAATCGCCTGGAAGTCGACCTCGCCGCTGAACTGTTCCACCGCTCGGTTCGCCATTCAGCCCAACACCCAACCAGGCGCGGAGCTTCGCTGCTGCGAGATGTGAATGATCCACAGGTTCAGAATCTCATGTGTGAAGCCCTCGGGCCGAAGTTCGAGCCGATGCCGAGCCGTGCTGAAATCGAATCTGCGGAGGCGGTAGCCGATGGTATGGATGCGCGTTTGCCTCCCTGGATTCTGACCTACCAGCACTCGCTCACTTTCATATCCCGCCGACCATAGTTCCTTTACTGAAACACCTCCTTGAATACGCTGGCCAAGAGACCTACGCGGCGCAGATCCAGACCCGCACCGGAATGTCTCGCGCCACCATCCAGAACCAGCTCAAGCGCTTTGCTGAAGCCAGCTGGCTCGCCGCTCGCGATGAACCCCGTGAAGAACGTCCGCACGGCGGCCGATGCCGCATCTACTACTCGCTGACCGCACCAGCTCGTCAGATCCCGATCGGCGATCTGCTCAGCAGCCCCTGGCAGTCGCGGAAAAGGACACCACCGCAGGACAAATCTCAGGACACAGCAGTGGTACTGAACCGCAGACTCCCTGGTCAGCGAGTCACGGAATGACGCAATTCATAGGAACCTACACCTGCTGTGGGATCCCGTTTCCCGCGTCGGATACCACGCGGAGATGTCGTAGCCGTGTCGGATCCGACATGTTAGCGGGATTCATGCCTCCTGTTCTTGTAGGGTCTCAGATTTCGCTGCGCAGTCTCACGCTCCGCTTCATATCGGCTGCACTTATGAAGCGGCCGTGAGACAAGCAAGTCGAGTCAGCCCGGCTGCTGAGCGTCTTCTGCTCCGAACTGCGAGCCGATGTTGTTCCACATGAAGCCGTTCTTCCAGTCCGCCTTGATGGCTGCCCAGCCGAGCATGGCGGTCTGCACCTTCTCCTGGAAGATGGTCCGAGTCTGATAGTGCTCGGCCGCCACGCCGTCCCGGAATTCGAGTTGGTACGTGTTGTCGTCGCGCAGCAGTACCTGGACATACCAGCTGCCCTCCATACCCTCCTCCACGCGTTCCAGGACCAGGTGCGCGTTCCCGCGCTGGAGGTTGGCCAGCATCCTGCCTATCGCCGGTTTCGTGGGCTTCTTCCCCACGCGCCCCGCCTCGTCAGTTGCAATCAGCATGGCGTGATCCTCCAACACGGCTCTGACATCGACTCGACGAGTAGCCAGAGGGCTTCGCCATCATGGGCTGGTGACGACATGGATGCGCTGCCATTGGGACGAGGAAGACGTCTGGTTCTACTTCGAGGTCGACACCGAAGGCTGGGTGACCCGACAGATCGAGCTCGAAGGGCCTGCGCTGACCCCGGTCGCAGCAGCCTCCCTCGCGGAATGGCAGCGGGCCTACGACGCAGGCCGCCTCGACGAGTACGACAGCAGGTTCGGGATCACAGCAGAACTGCCCGTCTCGGAGTGGGAAGGCCATGATCCGGAGCAGCTGACTTCCGAGGAGTTCGAGGAGGTCTGGGACTCAGCTCGTCAGCGGATCACTGCCCGGCCATCATGACTTCCGAAGCGGGCGTGAGAAAATGCCGTCTGCCCCACGACCATGACCCGAAGGGCCAAGCTGCACGGCATCCCCGTGACCAAGGTGAACGGACACACCCGCCCCGAACTTGCGCAGCTGGCCGCTCAGGCCAGAGAGGCACCGGAAATCCTCCGTCCTGCCTTCACGGGGCCCGGCGCATGGGACCGCCTCCGCGAGTTTGCCGCAGTGTCCCGCTATCGGACGCTCAAGGAAGCCGCCGAAGCACTCGGAACCCACCACACGGCCCTGATCACGAGAGTTGGAAGACTGCGTCGCGAGATCGGACACCCACTTCTCACTCGTACAACCACGGCATCACCGATGAAACTGACCCAGATCGGTGAAGCCGTAGTCGCAGCGATCCACGCCACGGGGCCACGGAACCAAGGATGGCTGTGTGCCGACCTACAGGACACGCCCGAGCTCGGCCCGGCTTAGCTTCCGGCCATGGCGATGACCAGTTTGCCGCCCTTCGGGCGCTGCTCGCGCTCCAGCTCCGTCAGGGCGGGAATCGCCTCGGCCAACGGGACCGTACGGGCAATGGGCAGGCGCAGGGTCCGGGCCACCTCCTCCAGGTCGGCGGTCACCGGTCGGCCGATCATCGCCCGGAACGGGCCGGGCAGTGCGCTTCTGATCATTTTGGCCGGGGTTGGGACGATGTCGACGATGGTTCCGCCGGGCTTCAGCAGCGTTCGGGCCGCGGCGAAGGGAAGCATGCCGGGCGTGTCGAGGACGAGATCGAACCGTTCCGCGAGGGCGGCCGGGTCGAAGCCGAAACCCACGACCGGCTCGACGCCGAGCTCGTGGGCCTCGTCAGCCGCAGGGTTGCGGCAACTGCCGGCGACCGAGGCTCCCCGCGCCCGGGCAAACTGGACGGCGGCCCGGCCCACCCCGCCCAGGCACCCGTTGACGAAGACCGCCTGCCCGGGACGGACCTCCGCCGTGGCCTGGTAGGCGGTCACGCCCACGGTCGGCAGCGCGGCGGCCTGCTCGTACGAAAGGTCCACCGGTTTGAGCACGACCGCCTTCTCCGGGACCGTCACCATCTCGGCGAACGCCCCCGCCTGCCGGAAACGAGCCCCGCCGAGTACCGCGTCGCCGGCGTTCAAGCGGGTGACGCCGGCGCCGACCGCCTCGACGACTCCGGCGAAGTCGTGCCCCATCGCCCGGGGAAAGGAGCGACCGGTCATCAACTTCATCTCGCCGTTGCGCATCTTCCAGTCCAGCGCGTTGGAAGCCGCCGCTCGGACGCGGACGAGAACCTCGTCCGGACCCGGGCGTGGTGGCTCGAACTCAGCGAGCCGCATCACCTCCGGGCCGCCGTAGCGGTCGTATTGAAGGCGCTTCACGAGGCGTATTCGTTCGAGATCTCGGTGGCGTAGTTCTTCCAGAGCGGTTGCATGGTCTCGGCGTTGACCGGCTGCCCGGAATCGATCATGGCCTTGAAGTCGCGGAAGTACTGCACATACAGGTCCGGCGTGAAGGTGTTCAGCATGACCGCGTTCTCGTCGCCGACGTTGGCGAACGTGTGCGGCGCCCCGGTCGGCACGATGACCCAGGTGCCCGGCCCGGCGTCGTATTGGTCCTCGCCGACGGTGAACCGGAAAGTTCCCGCCAGCACGTAGAAGCCCTCGTCATGCTGGGCGTGGCGATGCTGCAACGGGCTCGGGGTGCCCGGCGGAATGGTGACCTCGGCGAACCCCAGCCGGTGGTCGGTGTGCTCGCCGTTCTCCAGGATGCGGATCTGCTGCGCCCCGCTGCCGAGGATCTCGCCCTCACCGGGGCGGACGATGTTTACCTTCGCCACGACTTCTCCTATTGCTATTGCCTGCCTTGGTCACCACCATCCTTGTCCGGGCCGGCTGTGCGCGTCTTGGTCGTCTGTGCACGGTTGCTGGATACCAGTGCACGGGCGTTGTAGCCGTACGTCGCCTTGAAGAGCTTGCTGAAATGGGTGGGATCGGAGAATCCCCACCGGGCGGCCACGGCGGTGACCGTACGTTTGCTTCCGGTCAGCTCGGCCCGGCAGCGCTCCAGGCGGCGACAGCGGATCAGGGCCGCGACGGTGAGCGGCTGGTCCTCGAACAGCTTGTGCAGCCGGCGTACGGATATGTTGTGGGTGGCGGCGATGCCAGGCGGGGACAGATCGGGATCGGCCAGCCGGGTCTCGATGTAGCCGGCGATCCGGCTCCGCAGCCACTCGTCCGGGGCCGGCTGTTCGTCGCCGAGCCGGGCCTCCAGTGCGACCGCGATCAGCTCGACGACGGCCGCCGCCGACCGCAGCGCCTCCGCCTCGCGGAACTCCGTCGCCGACCACGCCGACTCCCGGGCCAGCACGGAGACGAGAGCGCCCGGGCCGTGGCTGCCGTCGATGCGTACGCCGATGAGCCGGTCGATCTGCGCGGGCCGGATCCGAAGCTCCCGGCGCGGAACCAGGATGGTGACGTGCGCCGCGGCGGTGCTCTCGAACCGGAGCGTACGCGTGGGATCGAGCAGTACCAGGTCGGTCGGCCCGAGTTCGGCGTCGCCGCGCCCTTGCTCGATCCGCGTCCGGCCCCGGGTCATCACCTTGACCGCCAGGTTCTCGCCGTCGGTGGCGTCGCGCTCCCGCCCGATGCAGGCGCTCTCGGGCGTGTCGAGGGAGACCAGCCGCAGCGGCCCGAGGTCACGGGTGGCGATCCCGCCCCGGAAGCCGGCCCCGGCCAGCTTGTTGACCAGCGGCGGAAACCCGCTGGCGGCCAGCTCGTCCTGAAACGACTCAAGGTTGCCGATCACCGGTCAATGATAACGGCGACACTTCTCCTCAGGCACCTGTTCGGCGGGGGGTTACAGCGGCGCCGGCCCGCATCTGCTCTACCAGGCTCTGGTGCACGCGGTGGACGGCTCAGTCGCGCCGGCGACCGACGGCGCCGAACGGTGAGCGCAGCACCGATATCGGAATCGGTGGTAACCGCCGCGATGGACTTCGAGATGCGTTCACGCTCGTTGGCGGTCAACTGGAGTCCGCCGGTGGACGCGGCTGTGACGGCCAGCCTGCCGACACCCATAACCGCCGGCCGGGTACCGGGTTGCGAAGCCCCGTCATCTTGAGCGCCGGCCGGTAACGTCTGGTGAGCACCACCGCAGTCACCGCCGCAAAGAACGCGGCAGCGAGGATCGCGCGTGGTTTTCGTGATCGCATGAATGAGTGTCTCTTTTGCCGGTCAGCCTAGCGTTATGCGCGCACGACGCTGGGAAGCCGGGAATGGGAACGGCACCGATGCTCGGACAGATCGGACCTGCCGATCTGCGGTCGGCGGCATCGTTTCGACGTTCGAGGCCGGTCACTCGGTGTAACCCCGCGCGGTCTGGCGAGGTGGGTGAATTCGGGACTCTGTTCAAACGGCGTGGATGTCGATCAGCGGAGCCGGTCGATTGTTGAGCTCGCGGGATCGCGCTCACCAGCCCGGAACGCAGCTACTACCGCTCAGAAATCATCATCGCCGCCATCGTGTTATGGCTGCGTGCCGACCTACAGGACACGCCCTAGTCCATACCAACCGTCGCCTCAATGGGGCCTGGACCCAGCGCTACGAACACGGCGTTCCCGTCAGTGACCTTGAACCCGTCGAGGTCGATGGCACGACCGGGACGCCGGCCCATTTCAAGCCGGACGAGTCGCTGGGTTCGGTGCCCTTGCCTGAGGATGCCGATCTTTCGCGCCTGGCCACAGCCTGGCCTCATCTAGAGGTTCAGGTCAATGACCAGCGGCTGCGGCGTCACGGGCCGAGGTCCGCCGACTGGAGCCGCCATCAGTGAGCGGCCGTTGGCTCTTCCGTTCGCTGAGGAAAATGACACGAAAGCGGGACTGTCTCACTGACACGACCACGGAATCCGGCCTGAAAGTGCAGGTCACTGCAGCTCCAGAGGACACGGCTCGCCGGAACCTACACGGGCCGCGGTGGGCCGGACGGCTCACTGTGGCACTCTCGTCAGCCGGCCTGAGCCGCCCGGTCCGTCACGACCGGGCGGAGCTCCGACGGCAGCCCCCACTCGCTCCAGGAGCCGTCGTACACCGCCAGGTCGCGGTAGCCGGCCAGCGCGGCGCCCAGCGTCAGGACGCAGGCGGTGACACCCGATCCGCAGCTGAAGAACAGCCGCTCCCGGCCCGGCGCCAGGTCGCCGAAAGCGGCCCGCAGTTCCGCCGCCGGGCGCATCCGGCCCTCGTGCTGGATCTCGCCGAAGGGCAGGTTGACCGCCCCGGGCATATGGCCGCCGCGCAGGCCCGCACGCGGCTCGGGGGCCATGCCGCGGAAGCGTTCCCGGGACCGGGCGTCGAAGACGGCGGATGCCGGGTCCGTGAGGGCCGCCGCCACCTCGTCGGCACCCACGAGCAGTCCCGCGCGCGGCACCGCCGTGAAGTCACCGCGCTCCGGGGCGGCGGCGGGCGCGCCGCTCTCCACCGGCAGCCCGGCAGCCGCCCAGCCGGGCAGGCCCCCGTCGAGCACCGCGACCCGGTCGAAGCCCATGGCCCGGAGCATCCACCAGGCCCGGGGGCCGGAGTAGATGCCCACCGCGTCGTAGACCACGACCGTGTCGCCGTCGTGGAGGCCCAGGGAGCGCAGCTCGTCGGTGAACCGCGCGGCATCGGGCATCGTGTGGGGCAACGCCCCCGTGTGGTCGGAGAGCGCCCCGTCGATGTCGAACGGCCGCGCCCCCGGGATTCGCCGCGGGGACGCGCGGTGCGCGCCGACGGAGGCGTCGAGCACCAGCAGCCCCGGAGAGCCGAGCCTCCCCGCGAGCCAGTCGGCGCCGACCAGGGGGCCGGGCAGCGGGCCGGGCAGGGGCTCATCGTGCGGCGACGCATCGACGCCCATGGTTTCTCCCACTCGTCCGGGTACAGAAATTTCAAGATCGCAGCGGGTCCGGCCCCTGTCAACGGCCCGCCGCCCCGACGACGCCCCCGCCGCTCCGGGCCGGTACCTTCCTGACCAGGGTGACCGCAAGCATGCGGCCGCCCGGTCCGACCGAAGCGAAGCGCGAGGCCAGAGCCAGTGGAGACCCAAGGCGGCATCACCGTGCAGCGAGCCCTTGAGCTGCCGGGGCTGCGCAGCGGACTCCCCGAAGTGGTGACCGGCGCGGACCGGCTCGGCCGCACCGTGCGCTGGGTGCACGCCGGCGAGGTCCCCAACATCGCGTCGCTGCTCAAGGGCGGTGAGCTGCTCCTCACCACCGGTCTGGGGCTCGGCACCCGCCCCGCCGAGCAGCGCGCGTTCGTCCGCCGGCTCGCCGACCGCGGCATCGCCGCGCTCGTGGTGGAGCTCGGGCCGCGCTTCAGCAGACTGCCGTCCTCGATCGTGGACGCCGCCCGCGCGGCCGGGATGCCCCTGGTCCAGCTGCACCGCGAGGTGCCGTTCGTGACGGTGACGGAGGAGATCCACACCGAGATCGTCAACGGTCACTACGCGCTCCTGCAGCAGGCCGAGGAGGTCCACCGGCGCTGCACCCAGGCGCTGCTCGGTGGCGGCGGTGTGCCCCAGGTGCTCGGCATCCTGGCGGACTTCACGGCCAACCCGGTCTTCCTGGAGACGGCGGACGGTCAGCTGCTGTACGCGGCGGGCACCGAGTCGGGCCCGGCCTCCCCCGATCCGCTCCAGGTCTGGGACGGGATGCGCGGCGGCCGGGCGGCCCGCGAGTCGCCCCCCGTCGGCGCGGTGCTGGTGGATGTGCCGGGCGGTGGCCCGGGAACCGGCTCGGTGCGGGCGAGGCTGGTCCTGCTGGCGGTCGACGGGCCGCTGGTGCCGGTGCACCGGATGGCGGCGGAGCGGGCGGCGGGCATCCTCGCGGTGGTCCTGATGCAGGCCCGTCAGGAGGAGGAGCTCGCGGCACGGGGCCGGGGCGACTTCCTCACCGATCTGGCGGAGGGCCGGATCCCCCCCGAGGACGCGCCGGCGCAGGCCCGCGTACTGGGCTTCAAGCCGGGCGAGATGCCGCTGCTGCCCGTGGTGATGCGGCTGGCCCCGGAGCTCTCCCCCTCCGGCAACTGGGCGCTGCTGGCGCGCGCGGTCCTGGAGGAGCTGTCCTCGGTGGGGGTGCCGGTGCTGCTCGGGGTGCGGCCGGTGGAGGGCCGGGTGCCGCTGCTGCTGGGGCTGCGTACGGAGACGGAGCGTACGGCGGTGGCCGACCGGGTGGCCGCGGCGCTGCGGGCCGGGGTGGAGCGGGCCGGTCTGGAGCGGGCGGGTTCCCATCCCCCCGTCGTGGTGGTCGGGGTGGCGGGCGGCTGGGCGGCGGCCGGTGCGGGGCTGCGGCATGCGGCGGAGACGGCCACGGCTGCGCAGGGGCTGGACGACCGGCCCTGGTACGACGCCCGGCGTCTCGACATCGACCTGCTGCTGTGGCGGCTGCGGGACCATCCGGATCTGGCGGCGTTCGTCGAGCGGGCGATCGGCCCGCTGCGCGATCACGACCGCACCTCGCGCCCGCCGCTGCTGCCCACGCTGGAGACGTATCTGGCCCATGCGGGCCGCAAGGCGGAGACGGCGCGCGAGCTGCATCTGAACCGTCAGACCCTGTACAACCGCCTGGCCCGCATCGGTGAGCTGCTCGGCACCGATCTGGACGACCCGCAGGCCGTCCTGGCGCTGAGCCTGGCCCTGCGCGCCCGCCGCCACGCGACGTGACGGGCGGCCTCAGCGGGTACGGGCCACCGCGAGCGGCTGAACCAACTCGTCGTACACGCTGAGCACTTGGGCGATCGTGTCGTCCTCGGTCGGCCAACTCGCCGCCTGCCGGGGGCCTGCGGCTGCCAGCCGCGCCCGTTCCGCCGGATCGCCGAGCAGGCGGGCCACGGCCCGGGCGAGCGCCTCCGCGTTCGCGTACGGCACGAGTTCCGCCGCGTCACCCACGAGTTCGGGTACACCGCCGACCGCGGTGGCGACCAGTGGTGCCCCGATCCGCAAAGCCTCCTGGGCCAGCACCGAACGCGCCTCCCAGCGGCTGGGCAGCACGACCAGATCTGCGGCGGCCAGGAGTTCGGGGATGTCGGTGCGGCTGCCGATCAGCGAGACGGGCAGGTCCTCGGCCTTGATCCGGCGCCGCAGCGCCGCCCGTTCCCGCCCTTCGCCCGCGATGACCAGCAGGGGTACGGGGTCGAGCCGGCGCCACATCCGTGCCGCGTCGAGCAGCGTGCCGTACCCGTGATGCGGCACGAGACTGCCCACGGCCATGATCAACGGCCGTTCCACGGCGCCCAGTTCGGCCCGCACCTTACCGTCGGGCACCGGCAGGGGGTCGTGCGGGGCGGGTACGGCGACGGGCGCGAGGCGGGCGTCGCGCGCGCCGCGGCGCCGGGCCCGGTCGACCAGGTCCGACGATGCGCCGAGCACCACCGACGCCGATCGGGCGGCTCTTCGCTCCAGCAGGTGCAGCAGCCGTCGGCGCGCGCCCTCGGCCTGGGCCCGGGTGTGCCAGGTGACGACCAGCGGGATCCGGCGGCCGCCCAGCGCAAGGGCGGCCCGCACCGCGGCGTGCAGCCCGTGCGCGTGCACCACGTCGGCCCCGGCGCAGGCGGCCCGCAGCGCGGCGACGGCGGCGGGGTCACCGCGCCGCGGCACCGGCGCGAAGTGGGCCCCCGTGGCGGAGAACGCGTAGGCACGGTCCAGCGCGGCCGGCGCGCAGACCGTGACCTGCACACCGCGCGCGATCAGTCCGGCGGCCAGCGAACCGACATGGGCGCTGCTGCCCGCGCTGCCGCCGCCCAGCACTTGGACCGTACGCAGCTGTGACACGTTGATTGGCTCCCGGGGCTCCCGAGTCGGGGGTAACGGGGTCACCCGCGACCGTACGTACACGGCCAAGGATGCCAGTCCGTACGCACGTTCCGGCACGGCCGGCCCGATACGCCGGTGCGCACCGCGACAAACCGGGCGTGGCGCACCACCCGCACGGGTGAAATCCGTGAAGGACCGGAACGGCCCCGGACGCCGGGAAGGGACGCCCCCGCACAGGCCCTATCCGTCGGCCCGTGCCGTGGCCAGCAGCTCCTCCGCGTGCGCCCGGGCCGTCTCGGAGTCCTCCTGGCCCGCGAGCATCCGGGACAGTTCCCGTACCCGGTCCTCGCCCTCCAGGACCGTGACGCCGCTCCGGGTGACCGAGCCGTCCACGGTCTTCTCGACCAGCAGCTGCCGGTCGGCGAACGCGGCCACCTGGGGCAGGTGGGTGACGACCACGACCTGGGCCGACCTGGCGAGCTTCGCGAGCCGCCGGCCGACCTCGACGGCCGCCTTGCCGCCGACGCCCGCGTCGACCTCGTCGAAGAGATAGGTGGGTACGGGGTCGGAACCGGCGAAGACCACCTCGACGGCGAGCATCACCCGGGACAGTTCGCCGCCCGACGCCCCCTTGGCGATCGGACGGGGCTGGGCGCCCGGGTGCGGGGCCAGCAGGAGTTCGACCTCGTCGGCGCCGGACGGCCCGTAGGCCACGTTGCGTCCGCCGATCTCGATGCCGGACGCCTCGTCCGCCGCCTCGGTCTGCCGGATGTCGAAGGAGACGCGTGCGTGCGGCATGGCGAGGGAGGCGAGTTCCGCGGTCACCGCTTCGGCGAAGAGGGCGGCGGCCTCCGTGCGGGCATCACTCAACGCCTGGCCGAGGCCGGAGAGTTCGGCGCGCAGCGCGTCCCGTTCCGCGGTCAGCTCGCCGATCCGGTCGTCGTCGCCCTCCAGTTCGGTCAGCCGGGCCACCCCGTCCTCGGCCCAGGCCAGCACGGCGGCGATGTCGACGCCGTACTTGCGGGTGAGTGCGGTGAGCGCGGCGCGGCGCTCCTCGACCGCGGCGAGCCGCAGCGGATCGGAGTCCAGCTGGTCGGCGTACCCGGACAGTTCGCCCGCGACGTCGGCGAGCAGGATGGAGATCTCGCCGACCCGCTCGGCCAGCGCGGCGAGCGCCGGGTCGTGAGCGCGTACCCCGTCCAGGGCCTGCCCGGCGGCGGCGACGACGGTCGTCGCGTCGACGGCCTCCTGGTCCTCGGGATTGCCGGCCAGCGCGGTGTGCGCGAGTGCGGCGGCGAAGGCGAGCGCATCGGCGTGGCCGAGGCGCTGCGCCTCGGCGGCGAGCTCGGTGTCCTCGCCGGGCAGCGGTTCGACGGCGGCGATCTCGTTCAGGCCGAAGCGCAGCAGATCGGCTTCCTGGGCCCGCTCCCGGGCGCGCGTCGTCAGCTCGTCGAGCTCACCGGCGACCTCGCGCAGCCGCCGGTAGGCCGCCGCGTACGTGGCATGGGGCACGGCGACGCCGTCGCCCGCGAACCGGTCCAGGGCCTGCCGCTGCCGGGCGGGCTTGAGCAGTCCCTGCTGGTCGGTCTGGCCGTGCACGGCGACGAGTTCGTCGGCGAGTTCGGCCAGCACGCCCACCGGCACGGATCTGCCGCCGAGATGGGCCCGGGAGCGCCCCTCCGCGGAAACGGTACGGCTGATGAGCAGCGCACCGTCCTCGATCTCGGCCCCGGCCTCCTCGGCCCGCAACGCCGCCGCGTCGCCCTCGGCCACCGTGATCCGGCCCTCGACGACCGCGGCCTTGGCCCCGATCCGCACGAGGGCGGGATCGGCGCGTCCGCCGAGCAGCAGCCCCAGGCTGGTGACGACCATGGTCTTGCCCGCGCCGGTCTCACCGGTCACCGCGGTGAAACCGGGTGACAGTTCCACCACCGCGTCGTCGATGACTCCGAGCGACCGTATCCGCATCTCCTCCAACACGGACATGACCATACGAGGTTTCGTGGCCCGCGCGCACACGGGTCGCGGTCGGGGCCGTCGGATCCACCGGTGCGGGAGCCGCCCGGGGGTCAGTGCGGGGCGCCGCGCCACCCCGACACCGGCAGCGCGAACTTGGCCACCAGCCGGTCCGTGAACGACGCCTGGTGCAGCCGCGCCAGCCGTACGGGCACGGCACCGCGCCGCACCTCGACCCGTGCGCCCGCGGGCAGCTCCACGGTCCTGCGCCCGTCGCACCACAGGACCCCGTGCGGGGTGTGCGGCTGGACCTCGACGGCGAGCACCGAGGTCGGCGAGGTCACCAACGGCTTGGCGAACAGCGCGTGGGCGCTGATCGGGACCATCAGGAGCGCCTCGACCTCGGGCCAGACGACGGGGCCGCCGGCCGAGAAGGCGTACGCGGTCGAGCCGGTCGGTGTCGCGCACACGATGCCGTCGCAGCCGAACCCGGTCACCGGCCGGCCGTCGATCTCCAGCACGACCTCCAGCATCCGCTCGGGCGACACCTTCTGCACGGCCGCCTCGTTGAGCGCCCAGTCGGTGTGGACGACGTCACCGTTGCTGTGCACGAGGACGTCGATCGTCATGCGTTCCTCGACGGTGTACGCCCGGGTGACGACCCGGTCGACGACCTTGTCGAGGTCGTCACGCTCGGCCTCGGCGAGGAAGCCGACCCGGCCGAGGTTGACGCCCAGCATCGGGACCCCGGAGGCGCGCGAGAGCTCCGCGCCCCGCAGCAGCGTCCCGTCGCCGCCCAGCACGATCAGCAGCTCACAGCCGTTGACCGCCTCGGGGGTGGCATCGGTGACCGTCTCCACCGAGGGCGGCAGCGGCAGATCGGCCGCTTCATGGGCCAGGACCCGTACGCCCAGGCCGCTGCGGAGCAGCCCCTGGACGACGAGCTCGGCGCTGCGGATCGCGGCCGGCCGGCCGGTGTGCGCCAAAAGAAAGACTGTTCGTGCCGCATTCGTCGTCAACGAGGCCCCTCCGCCACTGCACGGTCGACATCTGCGGGATCCAGTTCCGGTGCTCCGGCCCGCAGCCACAGAAAGTACTCGACGTTCCCCGACGGCCCGGGCAGCGGGCTCGCCGTCACACCCCGGACGCCCAGGCCCAGTGCCCAGGCCCGGCGCGCCACTTCCCGTACCGCTTCGGCGCGCAGATCGGGGCTGCGCACCACCCCGCCGCTGCCGAGGCGCTCCTTGCCGACCTCGAACTGCGGCTTGACCATGAGGACCAGGTCCGCGTCGGGGGCGGCGCAGCGCGCCAGGGCGGGCAGCACGAGACCGAGCGGGATGAACGACAGATCGCCCACCACCAGGTCCACCGCCTCGCCGTCGATCGCGTCCAGGGTCAGTTCCCGCACATTGGTACGGTCCTTGACGGTGACGCGTTCATCGGACTGGAGCGACCAGGCGAGCTGCCCGTAACCCACGTCCACGGCGAGGACGCGGGCCGCTCCGGCCCGCAGCAGCACATCGGTGAAGCCACCGGTCGACGCCCCGGCGTCCAGCGCCCGCCGCCCCTCCACCTTCAGCCCGAGAGGGACGAAGGCGGCGAGGGCGCCCGCCAGCTTGTGGCCGCCCCGGGAGACGTACTCGGGGTCACTGTCGTCCTTGGTGACGACGACGGCGGCGCTCGTCTCGACCTGGGTGGCCGGTTTGGTCGCGGTGTTGCCGCCGACGGTCACCCGTCCTGCGGCGATCAGCTGGCTCGCATGCTCGCGTGAGCGGGCGAGCTTTCGGCGTACCAGCTCGGCGTCGAGGCGGCGACGGGCCACTCCTGCCACGTTCGGTTCAGCTCCTGTTGTCGTACGAGTCGTCCAGCGCGGTCAGCGATTCGCGCAGGCCACGGTGTACATCCTCGTACACCTCGATGTGTCCGTCCGCCGGGAGGTGGTCCGCATCGGCCAGACGCTCCAGGTGCGCGTCCACGTCGGCGTCGTCCGTGGGCGTGCGTACGACACCGAGGGGTGCCGGGCCCGCGGGCTCGTGCGACACCGCGGGGGACGGCTCCTGCGGTGAGTCCTCCGGCATCTGACCGGGCGCGGTCGCGGCGGCCGTGTCCGGCCCCGGCGTCGAGTCGCTCATGTGGGAAACGCTACCGCGAAGGGCTGGGGTACCGTCGTTCGCGATGGCGACCATGGCGGAGTGCCGCAGCGCACTCGACAAACTTTCCGACAACCTCGCGGGGGCCGACGGCGACGTGCGCGGCGCGGCGGCGCTCGACCGTTCGCTCAGCTGCCACATCAAGGACCTCGACGTGACGTTCACCGGACGCCTCGCCGACGGCCGGATCCAGGTCCTGGACACGGTCGAGGGACCGCCCCGGGAGAAGGCGGAGATCCGCCTCGCGATGACCGGGGACGATCTGGTGGCGATGGTGGACGGCGAACTGAACTTCGGCAAGGCGTGGGGCTCGGGCCGGGTCCGCCTGGAGGCCGGCTTCCGCGACCTGCTGAAACTCAGATCGCTGCTGTAGTCGAATCAAGCCCGTCCGGCGCTTGACGACGTCATTCCAAGCCCGACCGGCGCTTGAGGACACGGCGTGGCCGCAGGTCACGCGCTCGCCCCCGCCCCCGCAACACGCGCACCGCGCACCCGCGCAGCCGGAACCACCAGCGGCGTCCCCGTCTCCGGATCGGAGATCACCTGGCACCGCAGCCCGAACACCTGCTCCACGAGCTCCGCGGTGACGATCTCCCCGGGCGCGCCCTCCGCGATGATCTCGCCCTCCCGCATGGCGATGAGGTGTGTGGCGTACCGCGCGGCATGGTTCAGATCGTGCAGGACCGCCACCAGCGTGCGCCCCTGCGTCTCGTGCAGTTCGGCGCACAGGTCGAGCACGTCGATCTGATGCTGGATGTCGAGGTACGTCGTCGGCTCGTCGAGCAGCAGCAGCGGCGTCTGCTGGGCGAGCGCCATCGCGATCCAGACGCGCTGGCGCTGACCGCCGGACAATTCGTCGACATAGCGATCACCCAGCGTTCCGACACCGGTCGACGCCATCGATTCCTCGACAATGCGTTCGTCCTCGGGCGACCACTGCCGCAGCAGCCCCTGGTGCGGGTAGCGCCCCCGGGCCACGAGATCGGCCACCGTGATGCCCTCCGGTGCGATCGAGGACTGGGGCAGCAGCCCCAGGGTCCTGGCGACCTTCTTCGCGGGCAGACCGTGAATCGACTCCCCGTCCAGCAGCACCCGGCCACGGGCCGGCTTCAGCATCCGGGAGAGTGCCCGCAGCAGTGTCGACTTCCCGCAGGCGTTGGGGCCTACGATCACGGTGAACGAGTGGTCGGGGATCTCGACCGAGAGGTTCTCCGCGATGACCCGCTGGTCATAGCCGAGGGTCACCGAGTCGGCGGTGAGGCGCTGCATGGTCGTACTCCGGAGGTGGGTCGAATCGGTTTCGGTGAGCGAACGAGGGGCGGGAACGGCGCCGGGCGCCCGCGCCGCGCCCCGTGCTCCGGCTTTCATATGCGGCCCGCCTTGCGCTCGGAGACCAGGAGCCACAGCAGGTAGCAGCCACCGAGCACCCCGGTGACGACGCCGACGGGCAGTTGCCGGTCGCCGAACGCCTCCAGCGAGACCCAGTCGGCCACGAGGAGGAGCGCCGCCCCCATGAAGGTCGCGGCCACCAGGTTGGGGCCGGTGGAGCGGGTGAGCCGGCGGGCGAGCTGCGGAGCGCTGAGCGAGACGAACGCGATCGGCCCGGCGGCGGCCGTGGCCACGGCGACGAGCAGCACGGCGGAGCCCATCAGGACGAGCCGGGTGCGCTCGACCCGTACCCCGAGCGCGTACGCGGCGTCGTCGCCCATCTCCATCACCCGCAGCGCGGGCCCGTGCCCGAACACCAGCGGGAGTAGCACGGCGCAGACCGCGAGCAGGGGCCAGACCTGCGCCCAGTCCCGGCCGTCGAGCGAGCCGGTCATCCAGACCACGGCGCGGGTCGCGTCGACCAGGTTGGCCTTGGTGATCAGGTACTGGGTCGCGGCGGTGAGCATGGCGGCGGCGCCGATGCCCACCAGGACGAGCCGGAATCCGTGCACCCCGCGCTTCCACGCCAGCAGGTAGACGGCGACCCCGGTGAGCAGACCGCCGGCCACCGCACCGCCCGCGACCGCCGCCGCACCGCCCTGGAACAGGACGATCACAGTGAGCGCCCCCACGGTCGCGCCCTGGCCGAAGCCGAGCACGTCGGGGCTGCCGAGCGGGTTGCGCGAGATGGTCTGGAAGACGGCGCCTCCGGCACCGAGCGCCGCGCCGACGAGGAGTCCGACGAGCACCCGCGGCAGGCGCAGGTCCGTGACGATGAACTCCTGCTGGAAGGTGCCGTGTCCGAAGAGCGTGGTGACGACCTCGCCCGGCGTCATCGAGAAGTCGCCGCTGCCGATGAGGACGACGGCCACGCCCGCGGCCACGGCTGCGAGCAGCAGGATGACGAGGGAGGCCCGGACGTTCATCCGGAACGAGTACCCGCCGGCCGTCCGGACGGCCCGCACCGACCGCGCCGTCCCCACGATCCCAGCCGTCTCGTCCTTGGTGGCCTTCACAGCTGGGACATCCTCTTGCGTCGTACGAGGTGGATGAAGACGGGCCCGCCGATCAGCGCGGTGACGATGCCGACCTGCAGTTCGGCCGGGCGGGCGACGATCCGGCCGACCACGTCCGCGCCGAGCAGGAGCACCGGGGAGAGCACGGCCGCGTACGGCAGGATCCACCGCATGTCGGGGCCGGTGATCGAGCGCACCAGGTGCGGGATCATCAGCCCGATGAAGACGATCGGCCCGCACGCGGCCGTCGCGGCGCCGCACAGCAGGGTGACGGCGAGCATCGCGAGGACCCGGGTCCGGGTCAGATGGGCGCCGAGGGCCTGCGCCGTGTCGTCGCCCATCTCCAGGGCGTTGAGCGGCCGCGCGATGAGCAGGGTGAGCAGTACGCCGACCGCGATGAACGGCCACACCTTGCCGACGGTCTCCGTGTTCGCGGAGGCCAGCGAGCCGACGGTCCAGAACCGCAGCCGGTCCAGCGCCGCCGAATCCAGCAGCTGTACGGCGTTGACGTAGCCGTACAGGGCGGCGGTGACCGCCGTCCCGGCCAGCGCGAGACGTACGGGGTTCGCCGACCGGCTCCCGCCGAGCAGGTACACGGCGACCGAGACGATCGCGGCTCCGGCGAAGGCGAACCAGACATAACCGGTCAGCGAGGTGACGCCGAAGAAGCTGATGGCGGAGACGACGGCCGCCGAGGCCCCCGCGTTGACACCGAGCAGCCCCGGCTCGGCCAGCGGGTTGCGGGTCAGGGCCTGCATCACGGCCCCGGCGAGCCCGAGCGCGGCGCCCACGATCAGCCCGAGCACGGTCCGGGGGATCCGCACCTTCCGTACGAGGACGTCGTCGCCGCTCCCCGCGTAGTGGAACAGGCCGTGCCACACATCGGCGAGCGGCAGCCCCTTGGCCCCGATCGCGATACTCGCCAGGCACACGAGCACCAGGGCGGCCAGCGCCACCAGGAGCCCTGCGGCACGTACCGCGTGGCGCCTGGGGGGCGCGGCACTGTCCGGCGCGGCTATCGGGCCTGCGCTCGGGTTCGGAGGACTCTCAACCAACACGTGGTTAGGTTAGCCTAGCCAACTATGAGCTCGGCCTTCCAGGGACCTGTAAACGGTCGAGCCGACGGAGCCGGCCCGCCGCTTCGGTCTACAGCCCGAGCCGGGCCACCGCCTTCCCCGCGTCCAGTGCGCACGAGCCGTCCCCGGCGTGCGACCACGCGGCCCCGCACAGCGCCCGCAGACCGTCGAGCGCGTCCCCGTCGCCCTCCAGCACCAGCGCCTCGCCGCGTACGGAGGCCGTCCAGCCGCCGCAGGCGTACGCCTCGTCCGTCCGCGTCACCTCGGGCTGACCCGTCAGCAGACCGCGCAGGTCGGCGTCCACGTACGTCGGCCGGTGCTCGGGCACCGCGGCCACCAACTGCGCCGCGTCCGTCACCCCGGTGAGCACCAGCAGGGAGTCCACTCCCCCGTTGAACGCCCCCTCGATGTCCGTGTCGAGCCGGTCCCCGACCACCAACGGCCGCTCGGCCCCCGTCCGCAGCACCGTCTCGCGGTGCATCGGCGGCAGCGGCTTCCCCGCCACCTGCGGCTCGGCCCCGGTGGCGATCCGTACGACCTCGACGGCCGCCCCGTTGCCCGGCGCGATGCCCCGGGCGCCCGGAATCGTCAGATCCGTGTTGGACGCGAACCACGGCAGCCCGCTGTTGATCGCGTACGAGGCTTCGGCGAACCGGCCCCACGTCATGTCGGGCCCGCCGTATCCCTGCGCCACCGCGACCGGGTCGTCGTCCGCCGACTCCACCGGCTGCAGCCCGCGTTCACGCAGCGCCACCCGCAGCCCCTCGCCCCCGATCACGAGCACCCGCGCCCCGGCCGGCAGCTGATCGGCGACCAGCCGTGCCACGGCCTGCGCCGACGTGATCACGTCGGCGGCCTCGGCGGGCACCCCCAGTTCGGTCAGGTGCTCCGCCACCGCGGCCGGGGTCCGCAGCGCGTTGTTGGTGACGTACGCCAGGTGCATCCCGCCGTCCCTCGCGGTGCCGAGGGCGTCGACGGCATGGTCGATCGCCTGCCCGCCCGCGTACACCACCCCGTCGAGATCGAGCAGCGCCGTGTCGTACGCCTCGCTCAGCGCGGTGCTGCTCCCGCTCGGCCTGGTCCTGCTCGCCTGACTCATATCCCGCGCTCCTCATTGCCTGCGTATCCCCCGATCATCGCGCATCCCGGACATGCGCATACGATGCGGAATCGACGTCCTCCCCCTCCCGCGGGAGGCGGATTCCCACGGCTCGCGCCGTGGGGTTTTCTGCTTCGTCGCCGACTGCCCGCCCGGAGAACTCCGTTGAGGTCTTACACCGGCTCCACAGACTGTCACCGAGAGCACCTCGGCCGGCACATTCTCCGCGGCGTTCACGTCCCGGTCGTGGGTCGCCCCCCGGACGTGCAGTGGCATCTTGCGAGACGAACCAGCGCCCGGCCGCGTCCTGAGAGCGTCGCACCTCCGGGAAGGGAACGGGACCAGACGATGTCGAGCGGTGCACGCATCTTGGCGAGGGTCAGTTTGCCGTCGCGGAAGCGGAAAGCACTGGTGGTGCACTCAGCGGACTTCCGGACTTCTTCCGGGACTTGAAGGTCGGGTACTTGGCCCGTTTCTGCCAGAAGTTCCCGAACGCGCCTTGCAGATGCCGCAGCGTCTGCTGCAACGGCACGGACTTCTTCCACGAGGTGAGCATCGCGGAGGTCGCGTTGTAGTTGACGAAGCGGTACTTGAACGCCCGCTTCACCCGATTCGTGATCACGCTCACGAGCTGGCGGGGCTGCGACTTAGGATCAAAACTGCGGGTCACAGCACTGGGATCCGCCCTGGCGGCGAATCCCAGGCCAAAGCACGGGGTATCCACACAGGAGGAAAAGATGAACGAACGAGGCCCTGCGGACCAGGGACTGCGTCTGATTCCGTTCCGTGGACTGCGCTACGTCCCCGAGCAGGTCGGCAGTCTCGCCGCGGTGACCTCGCCCCCGTACGACGTCGTCGTACGCCCCGACGGGCTGCACCACCTTGAGTCGGCGGATCCGCACAACATCGTGCGTCTGATCCTGCCCCAGGCCGACTCCGCGGCCGCCCGGCACGAACAGGCCGCCGCGACGCTGAACCGCTGGCTGGCCGAGGGAGTCCTGGCCCCCGACCCCGAACGGGCGTTGTACGTGTACGAGCAGCGAAACGGCGACACCCTCCAGCGCGGCGTCATCGGCGCACTCGCGCTCTCGGAACCCGCCGACGGCATCGTGCTCCCGCACGAGGACGTGATGGCCCATGTCGTCGAGGACCGCGCCGACCTGATGCGGACCACCGCGGCCCATCTCGAGCCACTCCTGCTGACCTACCGCAGCGACGGCAGCGCGACGGGTGCGACCGCGGTCATCGAGCGGACCGTCCACCGCCCGCCGCTTCTCGCCACCACCACCGAGGACGGCTACAGCCACCGCCTGTGGGCGATCACCGACCTCACCGACCGTACGGAGATCGAAACGGACCTGGCCGGTCGCCAGGCCCTCATCGCCGACGGCCACCACCGCTGGGCCACCTATCTGCGGCTCCAGCGGGAGCACACGGACCCCGGCCCCTGGGACTACGGTCTGGTCCTTCTGGTCGACACCACCCGCTACCCGCTCCGGGTCCGCTCCATCCACCGGTTGTTGCACGGCCTGCCCGTCGCCGACGCGCTCGACTCACTGGGCGGTCTGTTCCGCGTCCGCGCCGTCGCAGGGCCGCTCCCCCACGCCCTGGACGTTCTGGCCGACGCGGTGGCCGAGGGCAACGCCTTCCTGCTCGCGGGCGACGGCGGCTTCCATCTGGTCGACCGCCCGGACGAGGCCCTCCTGGCCCGTACCGTCCCCTCGGACCGGCCGGCCGCCTGGCGCACCCTCGACGCGACGGTCCTGCACTCGGTCCTGCTCGACCACGTCTGGCGGATCCCCGACGACCCGGCCCGCATCGCCTACATCCACGACACGGAGGCGGCGGTCGAACAGGCCGAGCGCCACGGCTCCACGGCGGTGCTGATGCACCCGGTGCGCGAAGAAGTCGTACGGGACCTGGCCCGGCAGGGCGTCACCATGCCGCGCAAGTCGACCTCCTTCGGCCCCAAGCCCGCCACGGGCCTGGTCCTGCGCAGCCTCACTCTCGGCTGAACCTCCCGAACGCAGAAGAGGGCGGCACCCCGGGGGTGCCGCCCTCTTCCTATGCGTTACGCCTTGACGGGACCGTCGTCGTCCTCGTCCTCGTCGTCGTCCTCGTCGATATCGTCGTCGGCATCGGCCACGACCGGTGCCTCGACGCCCGCGGGAGCGGCGGCATCGCCATCGTCGTCACCAAGGGCGTCGACGAACTCGACACCGTCCAGCTCGGCAAGGCGGTCCGACGCGTCCGTGGAGCCGTCCTTGTCGGCCTCCAGGGCCTTCCCGAACCACTCACGCGCCTCGTCCTCGCGCCCCGCTGCCAGCAGTGCGTCCGCGTACGCGTACCGCAGACGCGGCGTCCACGGGTGCACGGCGCTGGAAGCGAGCTCGGAGCTCTGCAGCGTCACGATGGCGGCATCGATCTGCCCCATGTCCCTGCGGGCCCCGGCGGCCACCAGACGCATCTCGACCTGACCGGCCTTGTCCAGCCTCTGGACCTCGGGCTCACCGGCCATGGCCATCGCCCGCTCGGGCCGGCCGAGTCCGCGCTCGCAGTCGGCCATGACGGGCCACAGTTCCACGGACCCGGTCATCCGCCGGGACGCCCGGAACTCCGCCAAGGCCTCGGCGTACTTCTGGGTGGCGTAGGCAGCGAAGCCGGCCGCCTCCCGCACGGCGGCCACACGCGAGGCCAGCCGCAGGGCGATACGCGAGTACGCGTACGCCTGCTCCGGGTCCTCGTCGATGAGGCGGGCGACCATGACCAGGTTCCTGGCCACGTCCTCGGCGAGCGTCTTCGGGAGGCTCATCAGCTCCTGGCGGACGTCCTTGTCGATCTCGTGACCGGTGACGTCCTCAGGAATCGGAAGCCGCTTGATGGGCTCACGCTCCCGGTCGTCCCGCCGCTCGTAACCACCGCGGTCGTCACGCCCGCGGTAGCCGCCCCTGTCCCGGTCGTCCCGCTGACCCCGGAAGCCACCGCCGGACGAACCACCGCGGTTGTCGTCACGGCGGAAGCCACCACCGGACGTACCGCCGCGGTTGTCGTCGTCGCGACGGGGCCCGCGCGGCCGGTCGTCACGACGCTCGAACCCACCGCTCGGACGCCCACCACGGTCATCATC